>NZ_JBIWKI010000062.1:0-30065 GCF_044765565.1 Streptomyces sp. NPDC102437
CTACCTCGCCGGCCTCCACCTCCGCGCCTCGATGATCTGGGTCAAGGACCTCACACGAGCAGCCCCTTGATCACAACCAAATACGCTCCCTAGTAGGGCTTGGTCATGTGTGGTCCGTGATGGCGTGTCTTCTTGATCGGTCGTGTCGTTGATCGGGTGAGCTGGGTGAGGAGTTGGCTGCGGTCCGGTGTGATCTGGAGGACTTCGCGGCGGAGATGTTCGAGCCGTTCGCGCGGGCGGATCAGCGACGGTGGGGCGGGGTCTGTCTGCGGGGCCTGCTGCTGGACGGCGGGCGCAAGTCGGTGGAGCCGATGGCCGCCCGCTTGGGCGAAGACGGGAACCGGCAGGCGCTGGCCCACTTCGTCACCTCCAGCCCGTGGGATGCGGCGCATGTGCGGGCCCGTCTGGCCTGGCGTATGCAGCCGGTCGTCAACCCCACCGCGCTGGTCATCGATGACACCGGGTTCCTCAAGGACGGGGACGCGTCGGCGTGCGTGACCCGGCACTGAGGTGTCGCCTGCCGGAGTGGGGTCTACAGCGGGGCGAGGAGCATGAGGATCTCGTCGCGGTCCTCGCCGTCTGCGAGGCGGAGGGCACCGGGCCAGCGGCCTATCTCTTTCCAGCCCAGCTTTGCGTAGAACGTCTCCAGGCCGGCGCCCCCGCGCGCGGCCAGGTGAAGTTGTTCGAGGTGCATGTCGTCGCGCGCGATCCTTCGGGCTTCTTCGACGAGAGCGGCACCGACGCCCAAGCCGCGCACGGTGGTCCGCGTCTGGACATGGTGGAGGGTGCCCCAGTGGGAGATGAGTGCCCAGGGGTCGCGGCGCACGGCGAGCCATCCGGCCAGCTCGCCGTCGAGGTGGGCGATGATCAGCCGGCTGGTGCCCGGGGCGAGGCTGTCGAGGAGGGTGTCGAGGGCGGATGTGACTTCGCAGGCGGTGACGGGCGGGAAAGGGAATCCAGCCGCGCCGCCCGCGTTGGTCACCTCCATCCAGCACTCGGCCAGCTCCGTCCGCAGATGGGGAAGGACTTCCTCGCGGGCGGTGAACTGGGAGAAACGCAGGGCTGTCTGACTCATGTGGGGGAGTGCTCCTCTTCGGCTGGCGCTTCAGGCGTGGGCATGGTGGGCCAGGGCGTGGTGAGGGTCGCGCTCCCCGGTCACAGGCTGGACGTCGGCGTGGATCACGGCGGCGGTCAGCTTGGGAACGGCGTGGAGGAGGGCGTGTTCGGCTTCGACGGCGATGGCGTGTCCGTCCCGGACGCTCTGGGTGCCCTCGATGATGATGTCCGCCTCCGCGCGGAGGCGGTGCCCGATCCAGCGCAGCCGGAGCTGTCCCGTCCCGCGGACTCCGGGCACGGCGTGCAGGGCCGTCTCGGCCGCGTCGACGAGGGCGGGGTCGACGGCGTCCATGACGCGTTGGAAGACCTCCCGGGCGGCGTCGCGCAGGACCAGCAGGATCGCTGCGGTGATCAGCAATCCCACCACCGGGTCGGCGAGCTGCCAGCCCAGTGCGGCGCCGCCGGCGCCGAGGAGGACGGCGAGGGAGGCGTAGCCGTCGGTGCGGGCGTGCAGCCCGTCGGCCACAAGGGCGGCCGAGCCGATCTCACGGCCGACGCGGATGCGGTAGCGGGCCACCCACTCGTTGCCCAGGAATCCGACCACCGCGGCGGCAGCCACCACCCACAAGTGCGTCATCTCGCGCGGGTTGAGCAGCCGGTCGATGGCCGTCCAGGCGGCGAAGAGCGCTGAGGCGGCGATGGTGGCGAGGATGGCAACGCCCGCCAGGTCCTCGGCCCGGCCGTAGCCGTAGGTAAAGCGGCGGGTCGCGGCCCGTCGGCCGAGGACGAAGGCGATGCCGAGCGGTACGGCGGTGAGCGCGTCAGCGGCGTTGTGCACGGTGTCGCCCAGCAGTGCCACCGACCCGGAGATGACGACGATCACCGCTTGCGCGAGAGCGGTGACGCCGAGGACAGCCAGGGAGATCCACAGCGCCCTCACGCCGCGGGCGGAGGACTCCAGCGCCGAGTCCAACTTATCGACGGCCTCGTGCGAATGCGGCACCAGCAGATGCCCAGCCCGGCGTCGCAGCCGGGCGAACCGCCCGGTGCCCTGGTGGCCGTGAAGACCTGAGCGCCCCGGTTCCTTGTACGGATGGTCGTGGTCGTGACTCAAGGGCTCCTCCTCGGCAGTGTGCGGGCAGGACGAGGCTGCCGCCGTTGGACACGGGCAGCACCAACCCCCATTATGTGCGTATGAGCGCACGCTTGCACCTATCAACTGCGCACGATGCGCACCCGCACCGCCCTGCCGAGGAACAGTTCGCCCTCGCCGCGGAAATCCTCGCCCTGCTGGGCGACCGAACCCGCTTGGTTCTGCTGCACGCCCTCACCCAGCAGGAGGCGGACGTGACCACGCTGACCGAGCGGTGCGGCGCCCAGCGCCCGGCCGTCAGCCAGCACTTGGCCCGCCTGAGGCTGAGCGGACTGGTCACCACCCGCAAAGAAGGCCGCCGAGTCATCTACGCCCTGGCCGACGGACACCTGCGCCGGGTCGTCGACGAGGTGCTGAGCCTGGCCGACCACCACCTCACCGACCGGCCACCGCACGACTGACCCGGCCACCGCCGCCGGAACAGCTTTCGGGGACCTCGTCCTCGTCCGGCTTCCGGTGTGTCCTGGCCGCCGCCGGTGTGCTGGCCGCGCTCGGCTGCCCTTTCTTCTCCATCCGGCAGGGGGATGGCCGGCTGTGGATCGGGGAGGAGGCCAGCTCGGCGAAGGACGGGGCACTACGTTCCGGTCCGGAACACTGATCCGGGGTATGGCCAAGGCTCGCGAGCGGCGCAGGCCGGACCCACGTCGGCAGCCGAGCCCCAGGGTGATCAGGTGTCCGGCGGGGAAGGAGACAAGGAGCACGGCATCGCAGGTCGAGGTGGTGACCAGGATGGCCAGACCCGTATGGACGGGGATCGTCTCCTTCGGGCTTGTTTCGTTGCCAGTCGCCCTGTACACCGCGACCGACAGCCATACGATCCGCTTCCACCAGCTCCAGCGCGGCACTGCAGACCGGATCCGCAACCGGCGCGTCAACGAGCGCAACGGTGATGAGGTGCACCTGGACGAGATCGTCAAGGGCTACGACACCGGCAGCGAGTACGTGATCGTCGAGCCCAAGGAAGTCGACGACATCGCGCCGGGGCGGTCCAAGGCCCTGGAGGTATCGGAATTCGTCGATCTCGACGCAGTGTGGAACCAATCTTCTTCGACGAGACGTACTACCTCGGGCCACGGGGCGAGCAGTACGGCAAGGTATAGGCCCTGCTCCAGCGGGCCCTGGCGGAGTCGAACAAAGCAGGCATCGCAACCTTCGTGATGCGCGGGCGCGAGTACCTCGTCGCTCTGAAGGCCGAGGACGACCTGCTGACCCTGCACACCCTGCACTGGGCGGACGAGATCCGAGACCCCCACCAGGAGGTCCCCGACCTGCCGGACAAGACGGAGCCGACCGCCGCCGAGGTGAAGATGACCCACCAGCTCATCGACGCCCTCACCACCGACTGGGACCCGGAAGACTTCCACGACACCTTCCAGGAGAAGGTAGAGGCGCTGATCGAGGCCAAGGCCGTCGGCGAGGCCGTGGAGAAGGCCGAGCCGGCTGCGAAGCCCACCGGTGCGGTGGACCTGATGGAGGCCCTGCGCGCCAGCGTCGAGCGGGCCCGCAGCCCGAAGGACACGGGAGAGAAAGCCGACACCTCCGACAAGACAGGGCGCGGGAAGCCTGCCGCGAAGAAGCACACCAAGGCCTCGGACATTGGGTCGCTACAGTCGCTGACCAAGTACGAGAAGGCCACCAAGGCTGGAGTCAAAGGGCGCTCCGGAATGACCCACGATCAGCTCGCCGACGCCCTCGCCAAGGGCAGCTGAGGACGCCGCGGCCGACTGTTTCGGGGGCTCTGGGAACGTCTTGCGGATGTGCGGCTGGGCGGGGACTGCCCCACAGGCGAAACGGCGCTGACGCGCAGGGTGTCGCCCTGGCACGTTGAGGTTTCAGCTCGGCAGCGGTTCGGTCCTAGGTGCCGGGATCTTCGTCATGGCCTCCCTACCGGGCGGGCGCGATATCGTGATGCTCCTGATGTCTGTTGCTTTTCATGACCCGGCAGGAGCGTTCCGCGTGCCCGAGGACCCCATCGCCCAGAGCGAGCTTGCTGCCCTGACCCGGCGTTTCGAAGAGGTCGCGGGGAAGCACGACCGCGAGTTCGGGATCATCAAGTCCGACCTGACCGCGGTGCGCCTGCAGATCGGAAACCTGGACCAGAAGGTCGAGGCTCTCGACAAGAAGATCGACCGGAACCAGGCCCAGATCATCGAGCTGCTCACCGAGCTCGTGGGGCGTCGTACCGACAACGCAGGCTGACCTTTCCGGGCCCGATGCCCGTTCCTGACGTTCGCGCAGCGCTTGGACGAGCGCCGAGGTGAGCTGTCCGGCCGCCGAGCCGACCAGCCGCGGCAGCGCCAGGGCGGCGGCCATTTCCCCCCACCCCGGCCTGCAACTGTCCGGGCAGCATGTTCGCGAACTTCCCGGCCAGCCCAGTGCGCCGGATGTATTCGTCCAGTGGCTCACCGGGGTGTATGTGCTCCCAGTAGTGCCGCAGAGCCGCGTCGAAGGTCGGCACCGGCCACGTGCTGCTCGAGATAGTCGGTGAGCCGGTAGCGGGGATGGGCAGGCGAGCCCTCGCCGTGACGGGAACGTACACGGGTCAGTGCGCCCCGAGCGCCCCGTACGGGGCGGGCGGCATTGGCAAGGGCCTCCTCGAACCAGTTGTCCGATAGCTGGTTCCACTGGGTGTCCGCGAGATAGCCGCCTGCGGCGACCTCCAGCAAAGTGGGCGGCAGAGCCGGGCCGAGGCCCAGTCGGCGGGCATCGATGGCGGCGTCGATGAGTGCCCGTGCTGCAGCCGGAGCAAGCCGGCAGGCGTCCATCACGGTCGGATTCGATGTTCAAAAGAACGGGCGGCACCGCCGTCGGTGGCGCCCGCGGCAGGTCCGCACCCGCCCCCGTGCATGGGGCGGCTCCGGCAGCGGCGACGGGCCCAGGCGAGGGACGCCGACGACCAGCTTGCCGCCGCTGACGCAGGCGGCCACGCACACGAACAAGGGCCCGGCGCGACTGTCCGGAGGCGAAGCGGCGGCGGGGCCGTCGCCGGGGCGGGCCGTGGTCGGGGACCGTGAGCGACGGCGCGGTCCCGGATGCCGTCCAGGAGCTTGGCGGCCGTCTTGGCGGCGACGGCCTCGAACGCCCGGCGGGTCTGCTCCATCATGGCGACATCGGTCGCCTGCTCCGGGCCGCGGCTCGCCTTCCGGTCCGTACGGGACGGCCGCGGGCGGGACCTCGGGGCGGCGGGCACGACGACGATGTGCGGCCGGGTCCGGGAGCCCAGGCGGTCCGAGCGCCGCACCGCATGGCCCCGGGCCGTCGGCGCGCCGACGGCAAGACGGGCCCATGCGGGCGCGGGCCGGCGGACGCACCAAGGCCCGGTCCTCCGTGTCGCGCGGGTACAGCGGTCGTCGGCGACGGCCTGCACGATCTGTTCGTTTCCAGGCCGGGCTGGTGGGGGCGGCCCCGCAGGGCGTGGGCGAGGCGGCGACGGGCTGCTTCGGCGAGCAGGTGCCGACGCTTGCACGCGCCGCGTATCACGTACCGTTGCCTGACGCAGCGCACTAGCTAGCTAGGATGAGGGCATGCCAGACCCACCGGCGCGCCCGCGCATCATGAAAGGTGCCGGGGGCCGGATGCTGGCCGCGGTCAAGCTCGACCGCGGTAGCGCCCTGCCGCTGCACCTGCAGCTGTATCGGCATCTGCGGGGACTCATCCTCGACGGCACCCTGCCGCCGGAAACCCGATTGCCCTCGACGCGGACGCTCGTCGCCGAGCTCGGCGTCTCGCGGCTGACCGTGGTCACCGCGTTCGAGCAGCTCACAGCCGAGGGGTTCCTGCGTGCACGCCAGGGGGACGGCACGTATGTGGACGCACTCTGGACGGCCGCGATGGCACCGGCGCCTGTTGCGCGCCCGCAGCTGTCCGAGCGCGGCGCAGCGACGTCGGCACGCGGTGCCAGCCTGTTCAGCGAGGCGCCGCACTGGTGGGATCCGAAAGACACCGAGTCGTTCGTCCCCAGCCAGGTCGCGGCATCCGCGTTCCCTGCCGGCGTGTGGCGGCGGCTGCTGACCCGGCACGCAGCGCGCACCGACGCAGCCGCCATCGGGTACGGCGACCCGCGCGGGTACGAGCCACTGCGCCAGGCGATCGCCGACTACCTCAACGACGTGCGGGGCCTCGGCTGCGGCGCCGAGCAGATCGTGGTGACCTCCGGGGCACAACAGGCCTTCAATGTCCTGGCGGTGCTGCTGCTCGACCCTGCCGACACGGTGCTCGTCGAAGACCCCGGCCACATCTCCGGAAGGCTCGCGTTCCAATCGCAGGGATGCCGTGTCCACGGCGTTCCAGTCGACGACGCGGGCGCGGTGGCGGCAGGGGGCGACCCATCTGCACGCCTCGCCTACCTCACGCCGTCCCGGCAGCATCCCCTGGGCACGGTCATGAGTCCGGCGCGGCGCGGGGAGTGGATCGCGTGGGCGCAGGCGCACGGGCGTTGGATCGTCGAGGACGACTGCGACAGTGAGCTTCGCTATCACGGCACGCTGCTGCCCCCGCTCTTCGGACTCGACCAAGCGCGACGCGTCATCTACGTCGGCACGTTCAGCAAGGTGCTGGCGCCATCGCTGCGACTGGGCTACGCCGTGCTGCCCCACGACCTCGTCGAGCCGTTCACGTCGGCCTGCTCGGTGATCGGCCGCACCCCCGCGACCGTGATGCAGGCGGCGCTCGCCGACTTCCTCGCCGAAGGGCACCTGCACACCCACCTGCGGCGCACGCGCCGGCTGTATGCCGCCCGCCAGGACGCCCTGCTCGAACAGCTCGACGCGCAGCTTGCGCGCCGGCTGACGGCGAGGCCGGTCGCCGCCGGGCTCCACGTGATGGGGTGGCTTGAGGAATCCGTCAACGACATCGACTGCGCGCGCGGTCTCGCCCGGCAGGGCGTCTTCACGTACCCCCTGGGGGAGTATCGCGTGCAGCGCCGGCTGCCGCCCGCGCTGCTGATCGGGTTCGCGGGCACCGCAGCCGAGCACATGGCGCGTGCCGTGGCGCGGATGGCAGAGGCGTTCGAGCGGCTCGAACCCGGCGGAGCTGCCGAGGTGTAGCCCGAGAGGCGGGCCCGCCGAATTGGTCCGCAGAACTGGGCTGTCAATGGCTCTAACGCACCATCCATTGCGTTGTTAGGAAGAAGAGGTGGCGGCGACGCACAGTCGCGACCCGCTTTCCAAGGAGACAACGATGCCCCACCTCGATGCGCAGTTCCGAGCACTCCTGAGTCCGAACCTCACCGCAGCCGAGATCGAGCAGATCCCCGGCCTGACGGCCGAGCGCGCGCGGGTGCTGATCGACCGGATCGACCAGATCCGGCTCTTCGGTCACTCGTACGCCCTGCTCACCAACCTCACCTTCGGCACCTACGGCCCCGACGACGTCCTCGACTTCGCCCGGGAGCACGATCTGGCCGGCGTCTGCATCCATGTCCTCGACGGCGAGGAGCGCAGCCTGAGCCGAATGAACGACGACCGGCTTCGGGCCTTCGCCGCCCGTGCCCGCGGCTACGGCATGGCCTTGCACATCGAGATCAGCACGACCGAGCGTGAGCCCGTGGACGAGGCCGTCCGAATCGCCGGCGTCCTCGGCGTCGAGCACATTCGCGTCTACTCCCGTTACGAAGGGCAGCTGTCGCAGGTGCTGTCGCGCATCGAGGACGACCTGCGCCGCCTCGGCGACCTCGCCGACATCCACGGCCTGCACTTCTCGTTCGAGCAACACGAAGAACTGCGCTCCGGCGAGATCGCTCAGCTGCTGCGCACCGTCGGCCACCCCCGTCTGCACGTCATGTTCGACTTCGGCAACATGATCAACGCGTGTGAACAGCCGATGGATGCCCTGGCCCAGCTGGCGCCGCATATCCTGCAAGCGCACCTGAAGGGGGTGCACGTCCTTCCCCAGGGCGACGGGTTCGGCCACCGCGGCGTGCTGCAGGGCAGCCCGGAGGACGATCTGCCGGGGGCGCGGATGTTGTTCGACCTGCTCATGCTCGGCGACGGCGAGCCGCAGGTCATCACCTTCGCGCTCGAACAGGAGAACCTGTACTACGCGCCCGCCTTCCGCCATCACAGCGAAGGCGACGATCCCTTCATCCCCTACCGGGAGCTGAGCACCACGGGCCTTCCCGAAGGATGGGAGCTGCGCGGCCTGCTCGCCGCCGAGCCCGGCTGGGCCGTCGACCAGGTCGTCCACGTGCGCGGGCTGCTCGCCCGGATGCGCGAACTCGCTGCGGCTCGCCTGGCCGCCGCCGACGCTGGCGCCCAGGCAGGTGCGCAATGACGAACATCATGATGAAGGCCGCGCCGGTCAAGACCGGGTTCGACAGGGCCAAGGGGACGCGCTTCGCGGTCCTCGTGATGGCGGGCGGCACCATCTACAAGCTCGCCAACATCAAGGACGTCTTCTACGTCCCGATGCAGCAGCAGTTGGGGCTGAGCAACACCGAGATCGGTGCGCTACTGAGCGTGAACTCGATCGTCGCGACAGCGCTGTTCGTGGTCGGAGGGTACCTGGCCGACCGGTTCTCGACCCGCATCCTGATTCCACTCGGGCTGATCGGCGCGGGCGGGCTCGGGCTCTATATGAGCACGTTCCCCGGGTACGGGCAGTTGGTGCCGATCTTCGCGGTGCTGGCAGTCTGCTCCGACTGCCTGATCTGGCCGGCACTGCTCAAGAGTGTCCGGCGCCTGGGCGGGCCGGAAGAACAGGGGCGGCTGTTCGGCTTCTTCGAGGGCGGTCGCGGCGTCGTCGACACACTGGTTGCCTTCTCGGCGCTCGGTGTCTTCGCCCTGCTCGGCTCGGGCGCCGCCGGCTTCCGTGCCGCGATCTCCTTCTACGCGCTGATTGACATCGCCGTCGGCGTGCTCCTGTTCTTCCTGCTGCGTGACCAGGGCCCCGAGTCCGCCGTGGATGCGCCGAAGAAGAAGCGTGTCGGTCTGAGCGAGATCCTGCATGCCGCCCGGCTGCCGCAGCTGTGGTGGGTCAGTGCAACTGTGTTCATGGTGTACGTCGTGTACTGCGGTCTGACGTACTTCATCCCCTACCTCACGTATGTGTACGGGCTGCCGGCCGCCCTCGCCGGCGCCTACGGCATCATCAACCAGTACGGCCTCAAGATCCTCGGCGGCCCGCTCGGCGGGGTACTCGTCGACAAGGTTTTCCAGGGGGCCAGCAGGTACCTCCGGCTCGCGTTCGTGTGCCTGATCCCCATCACAGTGATCATCCTGCTGCTGCCGGCCGGTGGGCAGAACCGGGTCCCCGCGATGGCCGCCTGCCTGCTGTTCTCACTGATCATCTTCACGATGCGCGGTGTGTTCTGGGCGCCCATGGACGAGGTCGGCATCCCCAACCAGGTCAGCGGCACCGCGTTCGGCATCGCCTGCCTCGTCGGTTACGCCCCCGGAATGTTCGCCTTCCTCGTGTACGGCGCGATCCTCGATGCCAACCCAGGTGCGGCGGGATACCACCTGGTGTTCGTCCTGATGGCCGCACTCGCGCTGGTGGGTGCGGGAGTCGCAACCGGCCTGGCACGTGTGGCCCGCGCGCACCGTACCGCCGCCGTGCGGGAGGGCTGAGCCCGCTCCGCTCGGGGTGCGGAAGCTGAGCGGGAAACGGAGGTACAGCCACGACGAGGCGCAGCTGAAGGTGGTGCGAGAGCGCTACGGAGCGCAACCAAACGCCTTCGGCAACATCCTGCTGCTCGCTGCGACCGGCCAGGTGAAGGGACGGTGGCGGGAATTCCCCGTACCGATGTGCAGCGCCTCGGCCTGGTCAGCCACGGCGGCGCGAAAGCGCTGTCGTGGCTACCGAGTTATGCACCGTGAATGCCACCGTGCCCGGCAGAAAGCGGTCCTCCGACCACGCCAATGGTGTGCCCGCCGGATCTGTCACACGCCGCCGCTCCCGTATCAACGGCCCGCCGGCCGCGCAGCCGAGCCGACGCGCGTCCTCCGCGTCGGCGTAGACGAGGTCAATGGTGTGTTCGGCGTCAGCGAACACCACTCCGAGGTCCGCCAGTGGCTCGGTGTGCGAGACGGCATCGGGTTCCAGGCCGGCGATCATGGCGCCGATACGCTCAGGGTAAATACTGCGTTCGATCATGATCGGCACACGTGACAGCGTCCGCAGCCGCAGTACCCGGTATATCTGCGACCCTGGTTCGAGAGCGAGTTGTTCACACTCCAACGGGCCGGCGGGACGGCATTCGGCATCGATCGTGCGGCCGCCCGGTTCCTCTCCGATCGATCGTGCCCAGCGGGTGAAACTCAGCAGCTCGAAGAAGCTCTGAGTGCGTGCGGTGCCGAGTACGACGCGTCGCGTACCACGTCGGGACGTGACCAGGCCGTTGGCGCGCAGTACCGACAGCGCCTGGCGAACGGTGCCGCGGGACACGTCGTACTGCTGGGCGAGTTTCTCCTCACTGGGCAGACGGCCGCCGGCCCCGTAGGCCCCCGAGGCTATGGCTTCCCGCAAGTCGGCTGCCAACTGCCGGTACCTGGCCCCGGCTGCCCGACCGTCTGCGCCTGCCATGCCGCCCCCCTTCGCCATCAACCGCCTCCCGCTGCTCCGGATGACCTTATCCGCTGGTCGCAGCCGTCTGCCAGGCAGGTTCCAGCCGCCCGGCCGGCGTACAACCTCTTCCCGTGAAGCTCGCCCCTTCGCGTGCTGGTGTTCACCTCCTGGACACCCTCCCTCGCGGTAATGGCCCAAGTTGTACAGCCAACTTCACTCCACCTGGAGAACCTTGTGAAACTGCACGTTCGCACGGTGAGCCTTGCCTGCTCCGTCGTCATGGCCGCGGTCGGACTCACTGCCTGCAGCTCGTCCAGCAGCGCTGGGGGTGGTGGCGGCAGCAGGGCCGCGACCTCGGCAGAGGAGTTCGGCGGCATGGACGCCCTTGTCTCAGCCGCGAAGAAGGAGGGCAAGTTGAACGCCATCGCCCTTCCTCGCGACTGGGCGAACTACGGCGAGATCATCGACACCTTCGAGAAGAAGTACGGGATCAAGGTCGAGGTCGAGAACCCCGGCGGTTCCAGCCAGGACGAGATCAGCGCGGTCACCTCCCGCAAGGGCCAGGACCGCTCTCCGGACGTCATCGACGTGGGCAGTGCCTTCGCCATGAGCGCGGCCGGGCAGAACCTCCTGGCGCCGTACCAGGTCAGTGCGTTCGATCAGATTCCGAAGACGCAGAAGGACCCCCAGGCCCGGTGGTACAACGACTTCGGCGGCTATATCTCCATCGGTTGTGACGCGGCCCGCGTCAAGAAGTGCCCGAAGACCTTCGCCGAGCTGCTCGATCCGCAGTACAAGGGCCAGGTCGCGCTGACCGGCAACCCGACGAAGTCCGCCTCGGCATTCGGCGCCGTGTACGCCTCGGCACTCGCCGGCAAGGGCTCCTACGACAACGTCAAGCCCGGCCTGGACTTCTTCGCCCGCCTGAAGAAGGCCGGCAACTTCAACCCTGTCGAGTCGAGCCCTGCGACCATTCAGAAGGGCGAGACGCCGATCAGCATCACCTGGGACTACCTCAACGCCGGGTACGCGGATCAGTTCCGCGGCAATGGCGTCGACTGGAAGGTCAGCATCCCGGTGGACGGCGTGTACGCCAGTTATTACGCGCAGGCGATTGTGAAGTGGGCACCGCACCCGGCCGCTGCCCGCCTGTGGCAGGAGTTCCTGTACAGCCCCGAGGGTCAGAACCTGTGGCTCAAGGGCTACTCCCGCCCGGTGTTGATGCCCTCGATGAAGCAGGCTGGAACTCTCGACACGGCCTCCGCGGCCAAACTCCCGCCGGTACCCGGCAACGGTGCGGGCGCCTTCCCGACCGAGGGCCAGATCAGCAAGGCCAAGCAGGACGTCGCCCAGGGCTGGGCCCAGGCGGTCGCCGGATGAGTGCCATCCAGACGGTGGCCGGCGGCGACAGCCGGGCCCGTTCCGCCGGCCGTAGCGCAGGCCTCGGGGCCGGCCGGCGGCGACGCCTTCCGCGCCTGGCCGGTTGGCTCGGTGTCCTGCCGCTGCTCGTATTCGCCGCCGTGGTGTTCGGCCTGGCTTTCGGGACGATGGTGTTCGGCGCGTTCACCACACCCGGGACCGAGCCGGGCGGGGCCCGTCTCACCGGCGCGAACATCAGCGCCTCGCTGCACGGCACCTATCTGACCGCGCTGATCGGCAGCGTCAAGCTCTCCGCCGTCTCCGCGCTGATCGCCACCGCCGTCGGCCTGCCGATCGCCCACGTGATCGTGACCTCGCGATTCCGCGCCCTGCGAGAGGCGGTGCTGGCAGCGTCGGGCGTGCTGGCGAACTTCGGCGGTGTGCCGCTCGCATTCGCCTTCGTGGCGACGCTCGGCAACGCCGGCGTGCTGACGAGCCGCTTCCACCTGCTCAGCCATGGCTGGAGCCTGTACGGCTTCTGGGGCCTGACCTTGGTCTACCTCTACTTCCTGATCCCGCTCATGGTGCTCACGCTCACCCCAGCTCTGGAGGGGCTGCGGCGGCAATGGCAGGAGGCCGCCCGCAACAACGGTGCGAACGCCTTCCAGTACTGGACACATGTCGCGCTGCCCGTCCTCACACCATCACTCCTCGGCGGCTACGTATTGCTGTTCGGCAGCGCGTTCAGCGCCTATGCGACCGCCGCCGCGATGGTCGGCAGCTCGGTACCGCTGGTCACCATGCAGATCGCGGACGCGTTGTCCGGCGACGTCCTGGTCGGCCAGGGCAATGTCGCGCTCGCACTCGGTGTCGACATGGTGCTGGTGGCAGGGCTCGTCATGGCCATTCAGCTGCCGCTGCAGCGCAGGAGCACACGATGGCTCGCCTGAGCAAACCCCAGTATGGGCGCGCCGCCGTACTGCTGCTCACCGGTGCGTACTTCCTCGTCCCGATCGCCTGCGCCGTCGCCTTCAGCATCGGCGCCGGCATCCCGGGCCGGAGCATCGACTTCGGGGCCTACACCGGCATCTTCAGCGCCAACGGCTTCACCGACAGTCTGACGCTGACTCTGAAACTGGCCGCCGCCACCATCGCGCTTGTGCTGGGGCTGCTCGTGCCTGCCCTGGTCACCGTACGACTGGCCGCACCACGCCTGCGCACACTCGTCGAGATCGTGTGCATGCTGCCGCTGGTCGTACCCGCTGTCGCCCTTGTCGCCGGAATCAGCGCGGTGCTGCGCTGGGGACCCGACCACTTCGCCGGCACCCCGGTCTTCCAGGCCCTGGTAGCCATCCAGGATCAGAACTTCCCCTTCGTCCTGGTACTCGCGTACACGCTGATGGCACTGCCGCTGGCGTACCGCACACTCGACGCCGGGATCGCAGCCATCGACCTGCGCATGCTTGTCGAGGCCGCCCGGGCCTGCCGGGCTCCATGGCCGCGCACCCTCCTGCAGGTGGTGCTGCCCAACCTGCGCGGGGCGCTGCTCAACACAGCGTTCCTGACCCTGGCGCTGGTGCTCGGGGAGTACACCGTCGCCGCGATCCTCGGCTACCAGCCGTTCGCCGTGTGGATCCTCGCCATCAGCGGCTCGCAGGCGCAGATGTCCGTGGCCGTGTCGGTGATGGGCCTGCTCGTCACCTGGGCGCTGCTGTTGATCGTCGCCACTGCCGGACGCGCTCGTCATCCCAAGGAGAACCCATGACCGACCTGGTAAGCGACCTCAAAACCATGAGCCCGACGCGGACCGGTGCCACCGTCGAGTTCCGCGGGCTGCGCCGCTCCTTCGGCGCCACGACCGCGCTGGACGGCCTGGACCTGACGGTCGAGCCGGGTGAACTCGTGGCGCTGCTCGGCCCGTCCGGTTGCGGCAAGACCACCGCACTGCGCACCCTCGCCGGATTCGAGCGGCCCGACTCGGGCGAGGTGCTCGTGGACGGCGAGGACATCACGGGTGTTCCCGCGCACCGCCGCGACGCGGGCATGGTGTTCCAGTCCTACAGCCTCTTTCCGCACCTGACCGCCCTCGACAACGTCGCCTTCGGGCTGCGGATGAGCGGCAGCCGCAAAGCCGAGCGGCGGGCTCGCGCCGCCGAACTTCTCGATCTGGTCGGACTGCCGCAGCACGCCGGCCGCTTTCCGCATCAACTGTCCGGAGGCCAGCAGCAGCGGATCGCGCTGGCGCGGGCTCTGGCACTGCAGCCACGCGTGCTGCTGCTCGACGAGCCGCTGTCGGCGCTCGACGCACAGGTACGGCTGACGCTGCGCGAGGAGATCCGCCGCCTCCAGCGGAAGCTGGGCATCACGACCCTTTTCGTGACACACGACCAGGAGGAAGCCCTCTCCATGGCTGACCGGGTCGCAGTAATGCGTGCCGGGCGACTGGAGCAGTGCGCGCCTTCGGCGGAGCTGTACGAACGCCCCGCGACCGCGTTCGTTGCCGAGTTCGTGGGGGTGATGAGCCGGATCCCTGCCCGGACCGGGACGGACGACGGGACCGTGCACGTGCTCGGCCGCAGGCTGCCGGTCAACGGGAGGCTGCTGGGCACCGAGGGCGTCGGCGGCGCCGGTGAAGTGGACGTACTGGTAAGGCCGGAGGCAGTCGAGGTCACGGCGGACAAGAACGGTACGTCCCGGATTACGGGCGCGGCGTTCCTGGGCGCGGCCTCGCGGTTGACCGTGCGGCTGGCCAACGGCGCCGAGGTGTCGGCCGACGTGCCCACACACGCCATGACCACGCTACCGGTCGGTGCGACGGTGACGCTGACACTGCCGGAACGGCCCGTGCTGGTGGACCGCCGCCGCGCAAGCGGCGGCGGGGGGAGCTGACGGACCAGACCGATGCCCCACCAGAAGACACCGTCAGTTGTCATCGACCCGGCTGACGAACCCTTTGCTGGACGCGGAGCGCCGTCTGCTCCCGCTCCTGACTTCCAGATGGAGAAACGCACCTTGGAACACCGCATCGCCGCGCCCGTCATCCCCGCTGCCGTCCTGTTCGACATGGATGGCACGCTCGTCGACACCGAGCGGCTGTGGAGGGCTGCGGTGGAACAGGTCGCCAACCGGATCGGGCGGCCACTGACCGACACGGACACCCCTCATGTACTCGGCCGCCCGGCTGCGTACACTGCTGCTCACCTGCGCCGCACTGGTGCTCCGGCGGCCTGTGACGCCGGCGCGCTCGCCACCGAGCTGGATGCCGTGTTCGCCGCCCGGGTCGCCCGCGATATCGTCCCGCGTCCGGGCGTACTGCGCCTGCTGGACGAGCTGGCCACGGCCGGCGTGCCCACAGCGATCGTCTCCGCCTCGCCGCGCCATGTCGTCGACCTCGTGCGAGCGGCGCTGGGGGAGGACCGGTTCACGCTGACTTTCGCAGTCGAGGACACCGTCCGCACCAAGCCGGCGCCTGACCCGTACCTGGCCGCAGCCGCTGCTCTGGGCGTCGATCCGCACACATGCGTGGTCGTCGAGGATACGCCCACGGGTGTCGCCTCGGCCGAGGCTGCCGGGTGCGCGGTGCTCGCCGTGCCCTCCACCGTACTGATCCGGCCCGCGGCCAACCGGACAGTCCTCGACTCCCTGGAGCGGGCCGACCTGGCCCTGCTCGGCTCCCTCATCACTTCAGCGGAAAGGAAGTAACACCCCAGAGGGCGTTGTCACCTTGATGGCGCGGTGACCGGTCGATGGCGCTTCGGGGCGTGCTGAGGGGTGGTTTCGGTGCCCGTTTAAGCCGCGGTAGTCAGGTCGATGTTCTCGGTGACGTGTTCCCAGAGGGTGAAGCGGATGGTCATTTCGAAGCGGTGTTCGGCGGCGGTGCGGAGATGTCGCCGGGTGCGGAAGTGGGGTGAGATGCCACTTGTCGCCGGGCCGTGGCTGTCGGCGGCGCAGTCCGGCGGCGTAGGCCTGTCCGAACTTCAGACACCACCGCCGCACCGTCTCGTAGGAGACGATGACGCCGCGCTGGAGCATCAGCTCTTCGATCTCGCGGTAGGACAGAGGGAAGCGGAAGTACAGCCACACGCAGTGCGAGATCACCTCGACCGGGTACCGGTGACCCCTGTACGACGGCAGCACAGACGACACCAGCGATCCCCTCCCCAGCGTGATCAACACGAAGATCATCCCACCCGGTCAGCCAACGTGACAGTGCCCCCCGACGACTACGACGCCCACCTGGACGTCGACTTCACCGTGCTCGGCGACGATGAGGCGGCAGTCGTCCGAGCGGGGGCGGCGGACTGTCCGTCCGCTGCCCCGCTCAGACGATCCCAGACGCCTACGGGGCCAGCTCGCGCAGGACGGCCGAGGCGAGGGCCGCGTCGAGTGCGCCGACTCCGGTGAGGTCGGCGACCGTGATCGCACCGTCCGGCCGTTCGACGGGCCTTTCGAGCAGGAGGCCAAGGGGCGTGTCGCTGGTGTCGGTCGCGGCCCCGGCGCGCACGGCGTGGCCGAAGTCGCCATGGTCCAGGGACTGCTGGTGGTCGTCGGTGGCGATCAGTGCCGCGCGGGCGAAGAGTGCGGGCGGCAGTTCGTTCTTGTGGGGCATGTCGGTACCGATGCCGGTGACGTGCGCGCCCGCGCGGACGTGACCGACCTGCAGGACCGGGGCGGTGGCCGGTGTGGTGGCGATGACCATGTCGGCTGCGGCCGCCTCCTCGGCCGAGGCGGGCCGAGCATGAAGCCCGAAGGCGTCGAACTCTTCGCACAGCGACCTCATCTTGTCCTGGCTGCGGCCGTGGACGAGCACCGTGTCGATCGGGCGGAGCCTGGCCAGCCATTCGACCTGGAGGCGGGCCTGTTCTCCGGTGCCGAACACGGCCAGGGCGGCGGCGCCGGGCCGGGCCATGGCGTGGGTTGCCAGGGCGCCGGCGGCGGCGGTGCGCCAGGCGGTGAGCAGGCCCTGGTCGTCGAGGATCGTGCGGATCTGGCCGGTCTGGGCGCTGACGACGCAGACCAGGCCGTGGTTAGTGGGCAGGCCGGCGTCGGTGTTGCGGTAGAAGCCGGTGGCGATCTTGACGGTGAAGTCGGGCGTGCCGGTGACCCAGCCGGCCTTGACGTGGCAGTCGCCGTCGTCGTCGGGGAACTGCAGGTGCAGTGGTGGCGGAACGGTGGTGCGGCCGTGGCCGTGGGCGATCAGCGCGTCGCGGACGGCGGTGAAGACCAGCTCCGGGGTGGTGACGCCCTTGATCGCGGCGGTGTCGAAAACGGGCGGGGTCATCGGTTCGCTCGCAGCCACTGGGCGAAGGCGGCCAGGCAGTCTTCGGGGTTGGCGCGGCCGACGCCGATGCGGAAGCGGTCGGCGGGGGTGGGGGTGAGTTCCGAGCGGTAGATGCTGGCGGGCAGCAGCAGGACGCCGGCTTCCTCGACCAGTCGGGTGCAGAACTCCTCGACTCCGTCCGGGCCGAGGTAGCGGGGGTAGGCGACACAGCCGCCGTCCGGGGCCTGCCACTCGAAGAGGTCGGGGTGCTCGGCGAAGAAGGCGTCGAAGAGCGGCAGGTTGCGGGCGATGAGGGCCCGGTTGCGGTCCAGGATCGTGGCGCGGGCCTTGAGCGCGATGCGGGCCAACACCTCGCTGGGGGCGGAGTTGCAGATAGTGGTGTAGTGCTTGGCCCGCTCCAGGCGGGACAGCAGCTCTCGGTCGCGGCAGGCGATCCAGCCGATCCGCAGGCCCGGCAGGCCGAGCGACTTGGAGGTGACGTTCAGCGACAGGGCACGCTCGGACAGGTCGGCGGCCTGTGGCAGGGTGAGGGCCGGATCGCGTTCCAGGCCGCGGTAGACCTCGTCGCTGAACAGGTGGATGCCGCGCTCGTCGCACAGTCGCGCCAGCTCGGTGAAGTCGGCGGCGCTGATGACCTTGCCGGTGGGGTTGTTCGGGAAGTTCACCGAGACGACCCGGGTGTTCGGGCGGATCGCCGCCCGGATCGCGTCGAGGTCCAGGGCCCAGTCCCGGTCGGGGTCCAGGGCGACGCCGGTGACCTCGCACAGGGCAAGCGGCACGGTCTCGGCCGCCTGGTAGTTCGGGGTCACCACCACGGCGTGGTCGCCCGCGTCCAGCAGAACGTTCATCGCCAGGTAGAGGGCCTCCTCGGCGCCGGCGAAGCAGATCACGTCGGCCGCGTCCGCCCGCTCGTACATCCCGGCGATGGTCTCGCGCAGGGCCGGGTCGCCGTAGGTCTCGGTGTAGCCCAGCGACAGGTTCTCGAACGCGGCGCGGTCCGCGTCGTCGGCCAGGGCGAGTAGCTCGCCGAGCGTCATGGTCTGCACGTCGGAGGCGGTCAGGTGGTGGCGCGCGGTGAACTCCCAGCGGGAGAAGTAGGTTTCCAGGCGGAAGTCGGGCAGACGGGTCATGGGGTGTTGTCCTTGGTGCCGGGGGTGCGGAGTTCGGCCAGCAGGCCGTAGAGGGTGGAGCGGGAGACGCGCAGGGCGGCGGCGACGACGGGGGTGGCGCGGCGCACGGCGAAGACCTTGGCCTCGTCCAGGCGGGCGAGGACGGCCAGGCGGTCGGCGCGGGTCAGCCGCTCGACGGGGCGGCCGCACTCGCGCACGTACGCGCCGACGATGTGCTGGACGCTCTCGTTCCAGTCCTGCTCGAACAGCGGCTCGGGCCGGGGCGTCGCGGGGGCGCCGAACGCGGACAGCACGGCTGCGGCCTGCTCCAGCGGTGTGCGGTCCAGGTTGACGCACAGCACCGCGGCGGCCTTCCCGTCCGGCTCGCGCAGGACGGCGCTGACCGACGAGAGCCGCCGGCCGTCCGCGAGGGTCTTCTCGTACGGGCCGAACACGTCCCGAGCCGACGGGTCCAGCGCGTCCAGCTCGCCCAGCAGCGAAGGGTCTCCTGGGCCGCGGGAGGTCATCGGGTTCCAGATCGCCAGGATCCGGTCGGTCTCGGGGTCGTGCAGCACCACCTCGGCATACGGGCCGAGCAGCAGCGCGACGGCCCGACCCACGGGCGCCCACATCCGGACCCGATGATCTGTGTTCTCTTCGGCAGTCTCCACGCTCTGGACTTTACGTCCACACTGGACGAAGTGTCCAGAACGGCTCTCGCAAACGACCGTTTCCGGGACGGCCGCCCGCCGGGGCGGGCAGAGCGCGAAAGGCGTCCCGAAACCGGCGGGCGCGGCAGAGAAGCAGGACGGGTATTCGGGACGACCGCGCCGCGCGGCCGGGCGAGAGGGGAACACCTGAACGGCGACCTGGACGAGATCGCCGGCGCCGAGCTCGTCGAGCGCGAACCGTGCCCGCGGTGCGGGGCGCCGCCCGGATCGGTGTGCCGGGCGAACTCCGGCGTCGTCGCCGTCGACTACCACACCGGCCGGTACGCGAAGATCCCCAAACTGAAGTCCGGCCCCGCGATCCGTATCCCCGCCGCACGCGGCCCCGGCCACGCGTGGGAGCCCGGCCCCGAACCCGACCTCGCCGTCGGCTCCGCGCTCGCACGGGCCGGCGACCGCATCGGCTACGCCCGCGTCTCCAGCAAGGGCCAGGACCTCGCCGGACAGGTCCGCCTCCTGAAGAAGGCCAGCTGCGTGCGGATCTACGTCGAGAAGATCGGCACCCGGGAGAAGATCCGCCCCGAGTACAACGCCGCCCTCGCCGATCTGCGCCCGGCCGACACCCTCACCGTCACCATGCTCGACCGCCTCGGCCGCAACATGATCGAGCTCATCACCAGCGCGCAGGACCTCGCCGAGCGCGACCACCGCCTGGAGATCCTCTCCGGCCCGCTCGCCGGGATGTACGACCCGCAGGGCGCGGGCAAGGTCCTCTTCGTGATGTTCGCGGCGATGGCGGAGGTCGAGCGGGAGTTCATCCACGAGCGGACCCTCATCGGCCTGGACACCGCCGCGGCGAACGGCAACCACGGCGGCCGCCCGTCGGCCGTCGACGGCGACATGCTCGCCATCGCGCTCCGGCGCCGCGAGGCCGAAGAGTCCGTCACCCCGATCGCCCGGCACCTCGGCGTCGGCCGCTCCACCCTGTACCGGACGCTGTCCGCGTACGACGAAGCCGGGGTGGTGGCCAGGTCGGTGTGCTGCATGATCGCGCGGACCTGGGCGAGGGTGAGGTTGGGGTCGTTCGCCATCCGGGTCGCGGCGGTGTGTCGCAGGTCGTGCAGGGTCCAGTTCGTGCCGAGTCTCTCGTTCGCGCGCTGGATCACGCGCCGCATCGCCCAGTAGGTCGGCGGCCGGTCGGGGCCTCGGCGGGTGCGGAGAACCGGCTCGTCGGCCGACGGCAGCCCGATGTGGTCGAGGTATGCGGCCAAGACCGTCAGCGCCTGCGGGCTGGCCGGGACCGCCTCGCGGTCGTCGGTCCCCTTGGTGATCACCCAGATCAGTTGCTTGGCCCAGTCGATGTCTCGCGAGGTGACCCCGAGGAGTTCGCTGGCCCGGGAGCCACTAGAGCAGGACTGCGGCCCGGTCACGGTCGCAGGTCATCGCCCCGAAGAACTCGTCCCACATCGAGTCGGGAATCGAGCGGGGATCGGTCCGCCGGACCCGCTGGCGGAGTCTGGCCCGCCGGAATTGAGGGACTGCGCTGTCCGGGGCCCGGTGAGCGAGGGCCCGGCGCTGTGCCCGTGACTCTGGAACCGGGTTGACGAGCGGGCCCCGGCCGTAATGCCGGTGGTAGGCGTAGAAGCTGCTGACCACGGTCAGGCAGTGGTTGATCGTGCTGGGGGCGTAGCCGGCCTTCAGGTAGGGCTTGCCCGTGCGGGGGTTCACCGAGCCAGGCTGCGGTGCGTTCGGGTTCTGTCGGCGGCGCTGCGGATTCGGGGCGACCCGGAGCCATCCGACCAATGCGGACGCTTCTGCCTCCGTCGCCCGCTCCCAGGGGATGCCGAGGAACCACAACAGCCGGTACCAGCGCAGCAGATCGTACGCGTAACTCTTGGCGGTCAACGGCCGGTTGTCGTCCAGGATCAGGCCGCGGATGTACGGAAGGACGGGGGCGACGGCGGCCCCGTCAGCGTCGAGAACGGTGTACCGAGGTATGGATTCCAGCTCGATGACCGAGCCGACGCGCGGCACATCGGCCCGGCCCTCGATCAGCTGGCGATGCAGGTCTGGCAACACACTCTTCCTTGCAGGCGGAGATCATCTCGCTCCGTGATCGGAGGCACTGGTGCAGTTAACACACCACATCTGGAGCGCGAACCCGAGCCGGTGATGCTCCGTCCGCCGCAGGGCGATCAGGTCGCGGTCCACGTGGGGCTTCTCGCTGGACGACACCGAGGCGGACCTGCGCGAGAATGAGCCCGACATAGATCAGATCCGTGCTGACCTCACCGCCGTGACCGGCATCGCGGCGCTCACCGACTTCGCCGATACGGTGCCGTATCACCTGCTGTTCACGTTGCCGCGGGGGGTCACACGGGCGCACCGAGGGGATCAATATGGCGACGATCACGGTGGACGTGGCGGTTCCCGACGCGCTGCGGCCGGTCGTGGATGTGGCAGCGTTGCCAGCGGCCCTCGGTGACGCGGGGCCGGCGTGGCTGGTGCTGTCCGAAGACGGACGGCTGGCGCGGTGGACGCCGACGACCGGCGAGGTGCAGGACGTGGCCCGGTATCGGGAGGAGAGGCTGGCGTCCGAATACGGTGGCGGCGTTCGACTGCGGCTTCATGTATCTCGATGTGGCCGTTGGACGGCGGTGGTTCAAGACCGCGGTCGGTACGGCACCGTCGTCGATCTCACCACCGGTTCGCCAGCGTTGAAGTTGGACGGTGGGGATTACTGCTGTGAAACCGTCCCGTTCGCGTTGGCGTTCGCCGAACACGGTGGCCGGCCGGTTGTCGTCCATCGCACTGACTGGAACCGGTTGGATGTCACCGATCTCGCGTCCGGCGAGGTGCTTACGGGCCGGGGCAGCCCGGATATAGATGAGGAAGATGCGGAGCACAACCTCGACTACTTCCACGGCGCGCTGTCGCTGAGTCCTGACGGGACCCGTGTCTACGACGGCGGTTGGGTGTGGCAGCCGTGGGGGATGCCGGCAGTGTGGAGCCTGACCGCCTGGCTGCACGACAACCCGTATGAGTCCGAGGACGGGCCCAGCTATGCGGTGTATCCCGAGGTCTCGGAGTGGAACTGGCCGGTGGTGTGGATCGACGACGGGCGGATCGCGGTATATGACCGGGACGATGTCGGCAGCGGTACTGTCCACGTCCTCGACCCCACCTCGATCGAACTGCGCTCGCCGGGCGTCCGATGGATCAAGGCAGTCGCGACGTTCCCCTGGCCGGTCGGCGATTTCGGCTTCTTCACCGACGGAGAGCATCTGCTGATCGCCGACGGGGCCGGTCTGCAGGGCGTCGACATCACCAGCGGACAGCAGGTGTTCGCGATCGACGGGTTCCGCCCGGCGCGTCAGGATCGACATACCGGAACGCTCATCCAGGTCGGCAGCGCCAATGCCCGGTTGTGGACGCCGCCGGAGTGGACTGCGCGCGCTGGCTGAGCTGCCATTTCCCGCAGGGTGCCGAGCGGGAGAACATCCGCGAGTCCACACTGGAAGGGCTCGACACCGCCTCTCGCAAGAGCAAGCACGGCGGCCGACCGCCGGTCATCACCGACGACATGCTGCACACCGTGCTGCGGCGCCGCGCGAACGGCGAGTCAGATCCAGACCGACCTGATCGTCCCCACCGGCAAGCGCAAAGGGCGCAACCCCTCGGTGGCCAGCGTCTCCCTGTACACCAGGCTCGACCGGCTGGCGGAGGTGATGCCGCCCTCCGAGGACGGCGGCGCGCCCTTCCTCTGACCGCCGTCCCGGCGCCTCCCCCTGTGAGCCCGGGCGACGACGGCCCCTCATCCGCGGCTCCTGCAGAACGCCGCCAAGGGGCTTCTCTATACCTGCTCGCCCCTGTTGGGCCTTGTTGGCCCTAGCAGGTCTTACCTCCCCATGAACGGCCCGCTGCGGCCCTGGGAGGGTGGCTGCCTGTGGTACCCGGCCGACTCCTGCGCCAGTGCCCGGGACTGCTCGGCGGCCGCGCGCTTCTGGGCGACGATGTGCGTCCGGCGGGCCTTGGTCTCGATGTCGTGCAGCTCGGGGTACTTGGCGGCGATCGTCTTGCGCAGGACCTGTTCGGCCTGTCCGGCAGCGACGGTCTTCCCGCTGCTGGCGGCCGCGTCGGTGTACTTGGTGACCTCGCCCTGCAGGCGGGCCAGCGTCTGGGCGTCGCGGCGGTCCAGGCGCATCTCGACGTCGGGCAGCCGCTCGCGCATCGTGGCCAGCCGCTCGGTGACGAGGTCGATGTTGTCCGGCGCGGGCTTGTCGGCCCCGCGGTCGCGGAACTGTTGCTCTACTCAAACAGAGGTTCTATTAATTCAGGTGGCATCGAGGGAGCGTTGACAGTAGCTCCGGATCGCCGGTTGACCAAGAAACAGTGTCGTCTGCCATCAGGATGTCAGCGGGTTCTGCCACTGAACGTCAGTGGTTCTGCCATGAGAGGTGTCAGTGGTCAGAGGTCTGGTCGGCTTCGATGACGCGGAGGCCGTACTGGACGTCGGGCGCCAGGACATCACCGCTGCTGCTTTTCGCCGGGCGTGGTCCGACGCGTGACGCGGCGGCACGTCAGGAATGCGATCGCGACGACCACCAGGTACAGCGGTACGAGGAGCACCGCGTCACCGGACGCCTGCTCCACCGTCACGCCCGCGTCGCGGTCCTCGCCCTGCAGCATGATGCGGTTCACGGTCAGAACCGTCAGGTGCGTGCCGATCGCCGCCCACAGCGGGGCTTGACCCACGGCCGCACGGGCGGCGATCAGGGTCAGGCTGAAGACCGTCAGGAGGATGAGGTAGTCGACCGGGTGCTGCCCCTCCGGGGCGATGCCGATGTGGCCCGGCTCATCACCGGCCAGCCGTGCGATGCCAACCGCCACCAGAGTCGAGGTGCCCGGTACGAACAGGAAGACCGCCGTGGTGCCGAGCGCCGCCAGTGCGGGCCCGAACCGTCTGCGCAGCGATGTCCACGTGTAGCCGCGCAGCGTCGTCTCCTCGGGCAGGGCTTCAAGCAGGAACGCGACGACGGCGTTGGTGACGAGAAAGCCGACCAGGGTGACGAGGTCCAGCTGCTGCCAGACGAGTAACCCCACGGCCGTGCCCGCGCCCAGGACCAGCGCCGCTGCCGCGGCCGTCACCCCAACGCCGGTGAGGAACGCCCGTAGGCTCGCGCCCGGACTGCCGAAGCCGATCGTCCGGGGGTGTGACAGGCGCAGGACGCACGGCACGGCCACGACGGTGACGAGGGCCGCAGCGATCAGCCGGGCGGCCAAGCCACTGGCTCCGGTGGCGTCCGCCAGTACGGGTCCGAGACCGTTGCCGGCACCGAGCGCCACCGCCATGATCAGGCCGCCGGCCAACGCACGGCCCATGGCCCCGGCGGCCGTGGGCGCGGGTGAGGGTGCGGGTTGTCGTATGTGTAGCTCGGTCATAGCGCTCCTGGTGACGATAGGGCCGACTCCTCTCGACAACCCCGTGTGCTTTCCAGGCTCGCCCGACCACCGGTCAGGGGCATCGTGCGCGCGGACGACACCCCCATACATCCTTCGGCGCAGTGGACGACAGGGGTCGTCTGGTCGTTGGCCACCGGCTCCGGCTCCGGGAACACCCAGAGGCTGAGTGCCCGCGTTCATGCGGCTGCCGCTCCACCGCCTGGGCGATCGACGGGGCAATGCGGCTGGGAGGTGGTCCATGCTCTTCAGCCACGGAGCCGGCAACTCGTACGTGAGGGCGGGGAGCGTGACGGCCCCCGCCCTCACCCCGTACGAGGCACTGACACTTCCCGTGGTAGAACGACGGACGTTCTGAGGTCATATGAGAGCCAGGGCTTCGGCGTGAATGGGAGCCAGGGCTAGTCCGTTCGTGGCGGTGATGTACTCGACCGTGGTGGGTGACCTCCGACGAGTTCGGGAGCCACTGATCGGGTGAGCCGGCGGGCGTGGGAGGAGTGTCCGTAGGGGCCGGGGTCGGGGCGTCGGCAGCTTGTGGTCGCGGGCCCGGGTCGCCTCCCTGACAAGTCGCGGCCAGGGCTCGCCCTTGGACGTGGCGAAGGGCTGGACCCGTGGGTCCAGCCCTTCATGCTGCTGCGGTGTATCAGGGGTCCAGCCAAGGTGAGCCCGAAAGCCGCCATGGGATGATCTTGAAGTTCTGGGGGCGGCTGGTGTGCGCGACCGGGTCCGGCCCCGTCGTCCCTGGGTCAGCGTCTGACGATCCGGTCGAGAACGGTGGCAATGCCGGACTCGAATTGCGTCCTGGCTTCGTTCACGTGGAGTAGCAGCGTTCGATCAGTGGTTTGGGCAGCAGTTGGCGATCTTCAATGCTGTAGATGCTCACGAGAAATGACGTCACTGTGGTGCGGTGCCGCCGGAGTGTGGCAGCGGCGGACCGCGCTCTTGATCATCGGTCGTTAGACTCCCGGGGTTCGGATGGTGTCGGTTGACCGAAAGGCCAAACCATGGACGATGAGCGCTGGGCCAGGTGGCCCGAGCCGTGGGCAGGCACGGATGCTGACATGCGGACGGTCGTGGGCGCGATCCCGCAGGAGGTCAAGGACGGGTTCAGGTACGACGAGATCCCCTGGCAGCGGTTCCCGCACTTCTACGGACCGGGCGAGGAAGTTCCCGGTCGCCTCGCGACGCTCGCCTCCGGGGACGCCGAAGCCGAACTGTGGGAAAACCTCCACCATCAGGGCAGCACGATCGCGGTGGGAGCGCTGGCAGTACCGTTCCTGCTCCGGATCGCGGCCACCGGGCTCCCCCGGCTCCGGGCGGACACCCTGCACCTGGTCGCCGAGATCGGGCGATGCCAGCACTTCGGGGACGGAACACGCGAAGGTCTTCTCCAAGTCGCCGAGGATCCGCTGGAGGCGGAGGGCACCACGATGTGTCCGACGAACTGGACGATTCAGGCTGCTCGCGATGCCATCACGGATGACCTGCACCTCCTGTTCCCTCTTCTCCCCGGTCCCGATCCTGATGTTCGCTCCGCGACCGCCTTCGTCTTGGCAGCGGCGACCAGCGAGATTCAGCGCGTCTCCTCAGCCCTGCACCGCAGGCTGGCGGTTGAAGACGATCCGGTGGTCCGTGTGAGCTTGATCCTGGCGATCGCCCAACTCGCCCGCGAACACCAGGATGAAAATGCTCCGTCGTGGGCCCAGGAGCTGTGGTCGGATCCCGGCCGATCGTCCGAGATCCGCATCGGCGCCGGCCTCGCCTGGCTGTGCCTGGTCGGCGACCCCGTCCCCGACGAGCTCCGAGCTCTCCTGACCGACCCGAGTACCGGCCAATGCAGCGACCTGTTCCAGCGGGTGCCGTGGCTCGAACCGGTCGACTACTACGGCAGTGGGCTGCGTCGCTGCATCCACGAAATGCTCATGCCGGATGTCCCCTGCCAACCTGATGGTCCTCCGCCCTTCTAGGAAAGGACCTTCAAGGCCTTCAGCGGTCAGCCAGCCTCGGCAGGTGCTTCGGTCCGTGTCCGGGTGCTGGCGCCGCGGCCCACCAGGCGTCGTGAACCGGAGCTTCCCGGCGGAGCGGGCCTGGTCGAGTGCGGTCGCGCCGGGAAAGGCCCCCGGCTTGCGGACCAGTGCCTCCAGATAGTGGTCCAGCTCCAGCCGGCAGGCGCCCTTGGCGATCAGCCGCTCGTGCCGGGCCACCTCGACGTTCTTGTCGTAGACCACCAGGTGAGAGGCGTGCAGCAGCACCCGGACGCGCTTGCCGATCAGCGTCACCGGAACCGAGTAACGGTTGGTGCGGACCGCGATCTGACCGTAGCGGTCAACCCGCGGAGTGAACACCCGCCCCGTCTCGAACGGATCCTCCGGCAGCGGCAGCAGCCGAGGGCGCTCGTCCTCGAAGTACTCGTCGATCGCCCGTACCCTGGCCCCGATCCGGCGCCGTCCATCGTGCCGGTCCCACTGCTCGACCAGCTCGTTCAGCTCCGCCAGCGACTCGACCTCCGGAACCGGCACGAAGTGGTTGCGGCGGAAGTAGCCGATCTGGCCCTCGACGCCGGCCTTCTCGTGGGCGCCCTCGACGCCGGGCCGGCAATAGAAGCTCTCGATCCCGAAGTGCGACCTGAAGGCGATCCACCGGTCGGCCTCCACCCGTCAAGGCCACGGTGGAACGGCTGGTGGAAGCTGGTGCCACCGTGCTGCGGATCAAGGACGAGCCGGACATGGGGCTCTACGCTGCCGCCATGCAGGACCCCGAGGGCAACGAGTTCGACGTCGTCTGAGGGCCGTTGCGACGGTGCTGGTCACGGCCACTCGTTCACGGCTGCGACCGGCACCGTCGCCTCGTAGCGGACGGCGAGCTTGTCGTAGCGCGTGGGTGCGCCACGAGGCGCCATGGAATCGAGTGAGGTGAGAGACCTTCACCGCCGGATTGTCGTAGCAATCCGGTTGAAGCTGGGGGCAGTTCGGCTCGGGGGATGCCGGGCCGAGCGGTAAGCAGCCCCGACAACGCCGGGACGGGTTGGTACTGCCAGACGGTCCGGGTCCGGCTAGCGAGACAGGAAGGTGCACGCGAGAAATCAGTGCCTGACGCCCCGTAATTACGACACCGGCTCCAACCTGGCGGATCTGGGCCGGATGCAGTGCACGACCACCGCTGGCCGGTGGTCGACTCCGAAGCCGACTCCACGTATCGGTGGGCAGGCCACGCTGAAGGTCTGCGGCGTAAGCGTGGCGATGCTGCCGGGGTAGAGCTGGGCACCTCACCTGTCGATCGATTTCGCGGTGAACGTGGGAACTGTCCGCGGTCGCCCTTATATCGGACATCCAGTCCGATCGGGTGCAGGCCCATCGCCGGCTGATGGCCGTCGGGCAGGACGGAGGCTCCGTAGTACTCCGAGGCCGGGAAAGCCGGTCACATGGGGAAGGGAGCCAGCAAGTCAGCAGTAAGGAGACTGGAATGCCAGGAGGCTGTCGCCGGTGAACACCGACGAGCTGGAAGGGGCCTTGATGAAGGCCGAACGCCGGGTACTGGAGATCCAGACCAAGCTGCACCGTTGGGCTGGTGATGATTCTCATCGCAGGTTCGACGATCTGTTCAACCTCGCTGCGCCACGAAAGCGCCCTGTTATATCCCCGGTCAAGCCGGGAGGAACTCGGAGGGATGTTCCTGGGTCCGATGGCTAACCTGAATCCGAAAGGTGCAGGGAACAATAGCATGCCAGAAAAGTAACGTTCGTGTTCAGGCGCATGAAACGAGGCGTTGCGGGACCCGTGCGATACGGATAAAGCTTGATTGCCTAGACCTCAATCTCCAGAAGGTGCAAGAACACGCCCGCCGGAAATAGCGCCTGATACCGGCGCCACACCCTGTATCGGCATCACGAGGTGGCTGATACATCCTCCGGGATGTGGAGCGATGCCCAACGAGGGCATTTAAGGAGATGAATGAGGATCCTAAGTCGCACTATCACGTATGACAGGGACGAACGTGGGATCGCCTAAGGGGCGCGAGCCCTAAGGTGACAGAGGCCCCGTAGTAGTCGTAGGAGTAACGCTCTACCAAGGGGGACGGGAAGGCCGTCCGCAGGGCCAAGGGGGCCAGGTGATCGGATATTCGAAGACTGGGGGGTATGCGTAATGCAGAGCGCCGAAACAGTACTGAGTATCCTCCGTGATCGCGGTAGGCGTGGCCTGCCGTGCAATGAAATGTTCCGACAACTGTTCAACCCGCAGATGTATCTGATGGCCTACGGGTGCCTGTACTCCAACCATGGAGCCATGACGCCCGGGGCTGATGGAGAAACCGCAGACGGCATGTCGCTGGCAAAGATTGAACGCATCATCGACGCTCTGCGTCACGAGCGTTTTCGATTTAAGCCAGCAAAACGGATCTACATCCCGAAGAAGGATGGGAAGCAGAGGCCGCTCGGCTTGCCTTCGTGGTCGGATAAGCTCGTCGGTGAAGTGATCCGCCTCTTGCTGGAGGCATATTATGAGCCGCGGTTCTCTGACCGTTCACACGGTTTCCGTCCCGGCAAGGGCTGTCACACTGCACTCAGTGAAGTGGCAGACCTCTGGACTGGCACGGCATGGTTCATTGAGGGTGATATCTCAGACTGCTTCGGAAGTCTTGACCACGAGGTCATGCTCTCGACGTTGGCTGAGAGAATCCACGATAACCGTCTCCTCCGGCTGATCGAACAGATGCTGCAAGCCGGATATCTGGAGGACTGGGTATGGAACGAAACGCTCAGTGGAGCCCCACAGGGCGGTGTCGTTTCGCCGATCCTCTCCAATATTTACTTGGACCGGTTGGACAAGTTCATCGAAACGGTTCTTATACCGCAGTACACCCGAGGAGCTAGCAGGACAAACAACCCTGCCTATGCAAGGGTGCGAATGGCGGCGGTGCGCGCTCGAAAACGCGGCAATATGACCGCAGCACGCGAGTTGCGTAGACAGCTACGGGGAACGTCCAGCAAGGATCCTCAGGATCGTTGCTATAGGCGACTCCGCTACTGCCGGTACGCCGACGACACCCTCCTCGGTTTCGCCGGGCCGAAGGCCGAGACCGAGGAAATCAAACAGCGTCTGGCGCAGTTCCTTCGAGACGAACTCAAGTTGGAACTGAACCCGGACAAGACGCTGGTCACGCACGCCCGTACCCGGGCAGCGTCTTTCCTCGGCTACGAGATCACTGTCCAGCACAGTGCGACACGCCCGTCTGTCAACGGCAGCGTCGCACTGCGCGTCCCACGGCAAGTGATCAAAGCCAAGTGCACCCCCTACCTACAGCACGGAAAACCCGAGCGCCGCACTGAGCTGTTCAATCGTGACGACCTCACGATCATCAGCACATACGGAGCGGAATACAGGGGGGCCTTGACCCCGGATGTTGGACACACGAGACACTGGATCCTGAGGATCTGAGAACGGACATCTCGTGGTCATGAAGAACTACCCGCCGGAGTT
>NZ_JBIWKI010000063.1:0-29282 GCF_044765565.1 Streptomyces sp. NPDC102437
CTGCACGCAGAAAGTGCCTTCCACCTGGACCGACAGAACCCCTCGACAAGGTTCATCGTCCCAGCTCAGAAGGCACTTTCGCGTTACCGCTCATGGTCCGGACCAAAGCCCAAGCGAAACGCGCAGGTTAGTAGTGCTTCGTTCCTTGATCAGCGTCGGTGGGGGCGTGTTATCTGCGGCGTCTGATGCTGGACGGTCGGCGTAAGTCGATCCAGCCGATGGCCGGGCGGCTGCCGGACGGGAACGTGCAAGCCCTGCAGCAGTTCGTGAACCAGTCGCCGTGGGATCGGTTGCTGGTGCGGCGGCGGATCGCCCGTCGGCTGTCCGAGGTGATCACGCCGGAGGTGTGGGTGATCGACGATGTGTCGTTTCCCAAGTGCGGCCGGGTGTCGGCCGGGGTGGCCCGCCAGTACTGCGGAGCGCTCGGGAAGCGGGCGAACTGTCAGGTCGCGGTCAGTGTCCACGCCGCGACCGACACTGCGTCGTGCCCGCTGGACTGGCAGTTGTATCTGCCTCGGGAGTGGACGGACGAGCCGGGCCGTTGCCGCCGGGCCGGCATCCCGGACGGCACCGGCCACCAGGAGAAATGGCGCCTTGCACTCAGTCTGCTGGACAACGTGTCCGGGTGGGGACTGACCGCCCCGGTCAGTGGTCGCCGACCCGGGTTACGGCGTCAGCACCCCCTTCGGTCATGGCCTGGAGGAACGGGGACTGTCCTATGTGCCGGCACTGACCGGAAAAGAGGTGGCCCACGAGTTGAACGTCGAGCCCTGTCAGCCGGCTTATGGAGGGCTGGGACCGCCGACGCTTCCTCGATACCGGGCGGCGCCGCGGGCCCTTTCTCTCCACGCGGCCGAGCCCGTTGCCGCCGGACACTTCACCGAGGTGACCTGGCGGCACGGCAGCAAAGGCCGGATGACCTCACGGTTCGCCGAGCTGGTGGTCCGCCCGGCGGGCAAGCAGTCCTTGGCCGCCGCCCAGGCGGCCGGCGGCGGGCGCAACCACCGCTGCCTCGGTGGGGACGAGTCCGTCTCCACGACGATGTCCTGGATGTCGGGCCAGACTCACTTCCGCACCCCGGGTGGCCTACTTGGCGGCCCAGCAGCCCAAATCGTTCCGGTTCCTCTCCGCCGCCCGGCGCGGCGCGTCCGGCGATCCCAGCAGACCGTACGGCAGATACCCGGACCGGACACCGAGTTCCCACCCATGGACCTGGACGGCGAGGCAGGCCAGGGCGAGGGTGCCGAGGGGGAGAAGGGACCGGGGCGCGGGATCACCGGCATCAGCCTCGACGCTCTCCCGGTACGCGACCAGCCGGGCGACGAGGGCGTCCTCGAAGGCGTGCTGGTCGTCGTCGAGGAGTACGCGGAGCAGCCGCTGGTCCGCGCTCAGCGCGTCGCCGACCTCGTCGAGCCGCCGGGCGGCCTCCGTGCGCTCCCCGGCGTCCGGCTTGCGCAGCGGAACCGTAGGCCAGTCGCGGGGCAGATGCCCGGCCGCCTCGGTGAGATAGGGGCACAGGGCGTCCATGGCGGCGAGGTCGCCGGGGTCGGAGACGGAGGTGTACTGGTTGTAGGGCACGCCGTCACGGATGGCGGGCGCGTAGTCGCCGCGCAGCAGCAGCCCGGTGACCCGCTCCCAGTCCCACACATGCCCGCTGACGACACACATCTCGAACATGTCGAGCCAGGTCCGCGCGGTGGGCGCCTCCCTGACGACGTCACGGAAGGTGATGGGCCCGTCCCCGAACTCGTCGTCGTCCGGGTCCGTGCTGATCCGCTCCCCGACGAGGCGGAACCGGAGTTCCTGGTCCCCGCTCGGGAAGCACATGATGCTCAGCACTCCGTGCACACACTCCGCGGCGGTGACGGCGACCGTGCCGGCCGCAGCGTCGAGCCCCGGCTCCGTCACCGTTCGCGCGGCGACATGGTCGAGCAGTTCGTCCGCCATGGCCCGGATCAGCGTCGGCGAGATGCTGCCGTACCGCAGCGAGTGCCACCGCGTGTAGGCCCGCCCGTCGATGTCGTCGAGCGCCTCGGCCAACCGCTGCTCGCCGACCCGATGACATGTCACATTCCGCACGTACCCCGTCCCTTCATGAACTCCACGACTGGACGAAGCACGCTATCAACGGGCACTGACAGCACTACCAGGGCCTCGGCGATCCCGAGCTGCTCGACGAGGTAGCCGGCGCTCGCGTGCATTGTTGAGGAACGTCGGCTACGCACGTGTGTCCGGGCGACTGCCCGACGCAGGGCGAAGCTCTCACTGATCGAGGGTGCCGCAGTACGGCATCGGCCTGCCCTGGCGGGCGGTCAGCCGCAGGTCAGGTGGTCGTGGCGTCCTTGATCGTCTCCGCGACCACCAGGACATGGAGGTCGCGGCCGGTGCGGTTCGGGTGGACGAACCAGGGCGGCCGCAGCCCGAGGGCGGTCGCTTCGGACGGCTCCAGCATGGCGCCGATACCCCGTTGGTAGCCGTCGCGCGCGGTGTGGGTGCCGGTCTGGTGGTAGATGTCGGCGAAGGTGGCTCCCGCGGCCTGCGCCTCGCGCTCCATCAGGTCGTTGAGGGGGCTGATCAGTCGGAGTCCGTGTCACGGGCGTAGCGAAGGGCGTGGCGGGTCCGTGCCCGGTGGGCAGGTGCGGCGAGCATGTGCCAGATGCCGCCGCCGATGAATGCGCCGATCACCGGGGCGAGCAGGTAGATCCACAGATGTGTGGTGTTCCCGGACAGGAGTGCCGGGCCGAGCTGCCGTGCGGGGTTGGCGGATCCGCCGCTGCGGGGGCCCAGCGACGCAATGATGAGTGCTGTGGCCAGACCTACGGCGTACGGCAGCAGTGGTCGCGAGGACGGGCGGCCGAGGAAGGCGCCGAGCATGAGTGTCACGGCGGCGACGGCTCCAGCCTCTGCCGCGAGCACCGCGGCGGCGTCCCAGGCCGGCGCAGGCCCCACGACCGCGTACGCGACGGGGGCGTGGCGCGCGGTGGCCCCCCAGACGAGGCCGCCGAGCGCTGTGCCGGCCAGCGATCCGGCCGCCTGGGCGGCGACGTACGGGAGGACGGCCCGCCCGGGAAAGGCTCCGAGAAGCCACAGGGCCACGGTGACGGCGGGGTTCAGATGTCCGCCGGAGTACCGCCCGGAAGGCGACAGGATGAGCGAGGTCAGCAGCACTCCGATGAGCGCGCCGAGTACGGCCGGGGCGAGGTCCGGGTTCCCGATGGCCGTGGGCGAGTCGGGCGCGAGCAGCCATCGCATCGCGGTGACGACAAGGAAGAGCAGCAGTCCGGTGAGGCCGAATTCGTGTGCGGCGCAACGCAGGGTGTGCCGGGGCGGGCCGGCTGCGGGCACTCGACCCTTGGGGGCGGGCCGTGGCGGGGGAGAGGCCGGGGAGGGCTTCGGGAGAGGCGGCATGGGGGAGGGTGTGTCCGGATCGGGCGGCGGTTTTCTGGTCCGCATGGGGGATGACCTCGATGGTGTGTGGTGCGTGCCGGCAGGACCGCGGGGTGGGGAACCCGGCAGCGCAAGGGGTTCCCCACCGCCGTTCGGCCGTCGTCACTGAGCCGTGTGCGCGGCTCCCAGCCAGTTGAGGAACTCGCAGGCGAAGTGCCACTGGTGGCCGGTGAAGACGTGCTCGGGGGCGTGTGCGGGGAACTGGATCGTCAGGCGGATGCGCAGGCCCTGCGGACCGTCACCGAACTCGTGCATGACGCGGCAGATCTCGGTGCCGTCGGCGAGCCGGCCGGTGCCGCCGATCCGCACGGGATAGGTCTCGTGGCCCTCGTCCTCGATCGCGACGCCGTCGTGGAAGGTGAGGAAGAAACGCAGCGGTCCGGAGCCGATGGTCTCGATGATCTCGACCACCCCGTCGGCGGAGTCGGCGAGGTAGTGCTCCGGATTGGCCGAGAGCAGCGCCGTCCGGTCGGCACTCGCGAGCCGGCCCTGCCACCAGGTCAGGAACTCCTCGGCGGTGATCCCGCCGATCTCCATCTCGGTCACGGCGGACCGCCACGCGCCGCCCGAGGCGTCCGGCAGCGGGGCCATCGCCCGGTCCGCCGCCCGGAGGTCCTCGGTGAGCAGTTCCCGCATCGCCTCGTCCCCGATCCGGTCCTTGAGCAGGGCGAGCGCGGCGCGGGCGCGGTCCAGTTCCCATCGGCGGATGTCGTCCTGCGTGTACTCGGTGCCGTCGATCACGGTCCGGACAGTCAGCTCGCCGTTCATGGCGTGCTCCCTTCGACATTGAACCCTTAAGCGGAGAGTTTCTCTCCGCCTCTAAGACGATAACATATCGGAGAGGAACTCTCCGGTTGAGTGGGGCGATGGAAGGCGGTACATGGTGCGGGCAGACGCGGCACGCAGCAGGCGACGGATTCTCGACGCGGCCCGTGATGTCTTCCTGGAGCGCGGCCTCGACGCGCCCCTGGACCTGATCGTGCGCCGGGCCGGAATCGGGCCCGGCACGCTCTACCGGCGCTACCCCGACCGGGAGGCGCTCGTCCGGGACCTGACCGGCGACCTGCTCGCCCGCCTGGAGAGCGCGGCCGAAGCGGCCGCCGCAGTGGACGACGACGCCTTCGCGGCCGTACGCCGCTTCGTCCACGCGGCGGCGGACCTGCGGATGGGCGCGGTCATCCTCGTCCTGCTCGAAGGTCTCGTGGTCGACGAGGAGCTCGTACGCATCCGCACCGGCACCGCGAACACCGTCGAAACCCTGATCGACGCCGCACACCGGTCCGGCCGGCTCCGCCGCGACGTGGGCATGGGCGACCTCGTACTGCTCTCGATCCGCCTCTCCCGCCCCCTCCCCGACGGCCTGGACCGCCTCGACCCCGACGGCGACCTCCTCCACCGCCACCTCGACCTGGCCCTCGACGGCCTCGACACGGCAGCCGCGACCAGGTCCGCGGCAGCCCCGGCGCCGGGCATCCCCCTCAGCTTTACCGACCTCGTCGTCGCCGCCGACCGCCCGGCCACCACCGACCGGAGGCCCGCAGGCGGGTAGTTGAGGTCGTCGGCTGCCATGCTGTACGGCCCGTACCGCAGCGCCCGGGTGGCGATGAGCTTCGCCTCGGCGCGTGCCCTGTCGGTGTCGGTGACGAGGCGGGGTGCGGTGTCAGCGGATCTTCGCGTTCGTTCTGCCGGCGATCTCGTCGGTGGTGACGCCGGGCGCCGTCTCGACGAGGACCAGGCCGCTTTCGGTGACGTCCAGGACGCCGAGGTCGGTGATGATGCGGTCGACGCAGGCCTTACCGGTGAGCGGCAGGTCGCACTCTTCGACGATCTTCGGGCTGCCGTCCTTGGCGGTGTGGGACATGGTGACGATGACCCGTCGGGCGCCGTGCACCAGGTCCATGGCACCGCCGATACCGGTCACCATCTTGCCGGGGATGGCCCAGTTGGCGAGGTCGCCGTTCTGGGAGACCTGCATGGCGCCGAGCACGGCGGCGTCGATGTGTCCGCCGCGGATCATGCCGAAAGACAGGGCGGAGTCGAAGAAGGAGGCGCCGGGCAGCACGGTGACCGTCTCCTTGCCCGCGTTGATCAGATCGGGGTCCACCTCGTCCTCGTACGGGAACCGGCCGGTGCCGAGGATGCCGTTCTCCGACTCCAGCACGACGTGGACGCCGGCGGGCAGGTGGTTGGGGATCAGCGTCGGCAGGCCGATACCGAGGTTGACGTACTCGCCGTCGCGCAGCTCGCGGGCCGCGCGTGCGGCCATCTCGTCGCGTGTCCAGGCCATCAGGCCCGCACCTCCCTGGGCGTAGCGGTGACCTTCTCGATCTTCTTGTCGGTGGCCTGCTCGGGGGTGAGCGCCACCACGCGCTGCACGAAGATGCCCGGCAGGTGGACCTGGTCGGGGTCGATCTCGCCGGGTTCGACCAGCTCTTCGACCTCGGCGATCGTGATCCGGCCCGCCATGGCCGCCAATGGGTTGAAGTTGCGGGAAGACTTGTTGAAGACCAGGTTGCCGTGCCGGTCGCCCTTGGCCGCCCGTAGCAGGGCGAAGTCGGTGGTGATGCCGCGCTCCAGGACGTACTCCATGCCGCCGAACTCGCGGATCTCCTTGGCCGGGGAGACCACGGCCACCCCGCCGGCGCCGTCGTAGCGCCAGGGCAGTCCGCCGTCAGCGACTTGGGTGCCGACGCCGGCGGGGGTGTAGAAGGCGGGGATGCCGCAGCCGCCGGCGCGCAGCCGCTCGGCCAGCGTTCCCTGCGGGATCAGTTCGAGCTCTATCTCTCCGCCGAGGTACTGGCGGGCGAACTCCTTGTTGCCACCGATGTAGCTGCCGGTGACACGGACGATCCGGCCCGCGGCGAGCAGGACCGCAAGGCCCGACTCCATCGCCCCGCAGTTGTTGGAGACCACGTCCAGGCCCGTGACGCCCTTGTCGTAGAGGGCCTTGATGAGGACCGCTGGCACTCCGCTGAGTCCGAAACCGCCGACCGCGAGGGACGCCCCGTCCGGGACGTCCGCCACGGCCTCCGCGGCCGACGCGACCACTTTGTCCATCTGCCCGCCCACTTCCTTCCATGGCGCCAGGCGCCTTTGCCGGGATGGTCGTCCGAATTCGCAAGCGGCTTTGAATGTCTCCGTCGGAGCAGCGATGCCCCGTAGCGTCGCGTTACCGTCCCAGGACGGGGCTGGGTGCGGGATGCCGGACCCGGCCCCGTCCTGGGTGGGGAAGTGCTGTCGCCGGGCTCCCCTCCCGGCCCCTCGGCAGCCGCCCGGCCGATGTCGGACCTGCGGCTGCACACGCCGCGGACACAGCCCCTGAAACTGCCCAGCCGTCAGCACGGACCGGGTGTGGCATCCAGGGGGTTCCGCAAGCCGCTGACCATTGCGCTGAGAAGATCGGCAACCTCTGCCGAGGTGTTCGCCTGTCCGTAGGTGTAGAAGTCCGGGCGGACGAGGATCGCCTGAGCGTTCGAGGAAGCGAACCATCGGTTGTACGTACCGTCGAAGTCGACATAGGAGCCTGGGAAGTCCACGGGGGCTTTGGAGACGTAGACCACGCTGATCGTGAGGAGGCCGGACACCGCATCACAGATCCGGCGAGCATCCTCGGCAAGGGAACGATCGGCGCAGAACAGCGTCCACCCCGATCCCGCCACGTCGTCGAACCGCTTGACCTTGTCCTCGTGGACGATGAGGCCTTGTACTCCGAGCCGGCCACGGGCGCTGGAACTGCCGTCGGCCTTGCTGAGGAAGCCCGCCGTCAGGGCCGGCATCGGGGGCACGGGCGGCAGTCCGTGCCGACGGATCCCAGCGTCCCGCGCGGCCGCCTTCTCCGGGTCGGTTTCGCACAGGATGGCACCCAGCGCGATCGCGATCCGAGTGATCTCGGAGACGTGGTCCCGTCGCTCCTGGGTATAAGTCTCCAGGATGTCGTCCGAGGTGGTGCCCTTCAGGACCAGGTCCAGTTTCCAGGCGAGGTTGGCGGCATCGCGGATTCCCGAGCACATCCCCTGTCCCAGGAACGGTGGCATGAGGTGCGCGGCGTCGCCGGCCAGGATGGCCCGGCCGCTTGTGAAGTCGTGGGCGACCAGAGAGTTGAAGGTGTAGAGGGTTCGACGGATCAGCGTCGCGTTCTCGGGAGTGACGCCCCAGCGTTCGAGCTTGCTCCAGCAACTGGTCTCACTGACGAGTTCGGCGGGGTCTTCTCCAGGCATCAGCATGAACTCCCACCGGGCGTGCTCGCGGGCCAGCCAGCGGAAAAGGGTCACGGGACGCTCGGGGTCGCACATCTGACCGGAGCTGGGCATCGCGATCTCCCGGTCCGGTTCATGGAGTCTGACGTCCACGATGGAGAGCGTCTCGGAGAATCCGAAGTCGTCCCAGGTGATGCCGGCCGCCTTCCGGACGAACGAGTTGGCTCCGTCGGCACCGATGACGTAGCGGGCGCGGACTGTCGTGGTGGCGCCGTTCGGCTCCCACCCCTGTCCGTCCTGCGTCCCACCGCGGAAGGTCACCTCCACCCGGTCCTCGTGCTGTTCGAGGCCGACCGCTTCCCAGCCGCGGTGGACGGAGACGCTCTCATTGGCTTCGGCCGCCTGTGACAGCAGGGCCTCGAGGTCGGGCTGGTAGAAGATGTAGTCGGACCTCCAGGACGACTTGGTGGGCTTGCCCCAGTCGATCTGGAAGAGGAGGTCTCCGTTGCCGTCGACCCAGTCGTACCCGGTGGCCGGGACGGCCCTCACCTCGAACCGGTCGGCGACACCGATGGACTGGAGGATGCGTACGATCTCGTCGTCGACATGACCGGCCCTGGGAAGCGGATAAGGCAGTTCCCAGCGCTCGTACACCCCGACCTTCCATCCCTTCTGCCCGAGCAGAGCCGCCAGCGTCTGGCCCACCGGGCCGTATCCGACGATGCAGACGTCCAGGTCGATCGATGCCTCGTTCATTCCTTGGTCCCCGACCGGGTCGCTGTCATCGCTCCGGTGGGACCGGGCTGCTGGGCGCGTATCGCGTGACGCATGGTCCCCACCCCGCCGACGGTGGTTTCCAGGACATCTCCGTCGTTCAGGAAACGCGGGGGTGTGCGGCCGATGCCGACGCCCGAGGGGGTTCCGGTGAAGATCAGGTCGCCGGGCCGCAGCACGACGACGTCGGAGAGGTAGGCGACCACTTCCGGGATGCTGAAGATGAGGTCTCTGGTGGATCCGCTCTGGACGGTCTCGCCGTTGATGGCGCAGCTGACGCTGATGTCGTCCGGATCATCGAACTCGTCCGGTGTGGCGATGAACGGCCCGACCGGTCCGTAGCCGGGGCGGGATTTGCCCAAGGTGGGCTGGCTGTTCACTCCCAGCCGGTTCTGCACCGACCGGTCGGAGACGTCCTGGCCGGCGGTAATGCCCGCCACATGGCCCCATGCCTCGGACTCGGGGACTCGGTGGGCGGTCTTGCCGATCACGGCTACAACCTCGGCCTCCCAGTCGATCGTGTCGTTGGAGATTGTGACCGGCCCGAATGGGGCCGCGAGGGACGACGTGAATTTCGCGAAGACGAACGGGTGGTCGGGAATGGCGAGGCCGGATTCGACCGCGTGGGTTACGTAATTGAGGCCGATGCACAGGATCTGCCCGGGCGCTGGTGAGGGGCACAGGAGGTCGTTCTCGCTCCAGGTGACGGTCGCCCCGGAGGAACGCGAGCCGCGGTCGAGCCCGGCTGCCCGCTCGGTGACCTCCTCCCACCGGGAGAGCGCGGTGCGCGGGTCGGCGAGGCTCTCGTCCCCGGTGGCGCGGGCCAGGTCGATGCCGGTGGCGCTCCCTGCGACGAGGGTGGAGCGGCCATTGACGTTTGCGAATCTCACGTGTTGCCCCAGGGGTTTCCGAGTCCGGCCACGTCGATGGCGGATGCTGGTTGGTCGGTGGTTGGGACGGCTGGCAGGACTTCGAGGAATGCCTCCGGCAGCGGGTTGCTGAGGTAGAAGTCGGCGGATCCCTGTGTTGGAGCCCACTTGACCGGCTTGTGGTCCGGGGCGATGCGCTGGAGGCCGGGGGAGACGATCTCCAGACGCATTCCTCCGGGTTCGCGCACGTAGACCGAGAAGGACTCCCCGTGCCCATGGCGTCCCGGGCCCCATTCGATCGGGATTCCGGCTTCGCGGAAGATCTCGGCGGCACGGATGACGTCGGCGCGCTCGTCGACCTGCAGGGCGAAGTGGTGAAACCGGCCTCGGTGGCCGGAGTCGTCGCGCAGGAAGGCCAGTTGGAACGCCGAACCGGTGGACAGGGTCGCGAAGATGGCCAGGCCTTCCTCGGGCACCTCCGTCCATTCGGTGAGGAAGACGCCGAGGTTCCTCTCATACCACTGCGCGTCCCCGAGCACGTCTGCGGAGGGGAAGTTCACGTGGTCGAGGTGGCGGGCGGCAACTCCGCGGGCGGGGGTGCGCTGCGGGCGGGTGGGCAGCGGCGAGGCGAGGTGCTGAGGTGCCTGGTAGTGCTCGGCCTCCCAGAAGATCTTCTGCTTCTGTCCATTGGGTCCGACGAAGAGATACGCCTTTCCCTGCCAGGGTGCCGACTCCTGCCAGCCGAGGCCCCCGTTGTCCGCGCCCAGCCGGCGTGCCGCGAGGTCGAGGGCTTCGGCGTTCTTGGCCCGCCAGCCGATGTGGCCGAGACCTGTCGTCGGGTTCTGCGTGAGGATCAGGTCGTAGGGGAGGTAGTTGCCCCACGTCCTGAGAAAGACCGAATCGCCGTGTTCGAGGACGACCTCCATGCCGACGAGGTCATGGAAGAACTCAACGCTCTCCTGGAGCCTGGGTGTGAGGATTTCGACGTGCGCGAGGTGCGCGATGAGATGTTCCATCTCCGTCCCTTCTGGTTGGTCGTGGGTGTGCTTCATCGAGCCATCGCATGCCGATGGCTTTCGGGATGGGGGTCGGACCGGGAGGTGCATGAGGTCCCCGCCGGCGACTACTTCGCTCGGAGCCCTCCTGCGTGCGACACCTCGTCGGCGCGGTGACATCGGGGTGCCCCCCGCCGCAAAGCTCTGGCGATGCGAGCCTCAGGTGCGGATCAGTGTTCGTCCCGGCCTCGCGGAGCATTTTTAGCACGCTGTCCGATAATGGGGAAGAGGTGTCGGTCTGCGTCTTGGAAGGCCTGCGTCGCTGCCCGACAGGATCGACTACCCCCGAGAGCTGGTGGATCTGCGCGGGCGGCAGCTGGGCATGGGTGATCCGCGCGCGCGAGCGCATCCGGGCCGCCGGGCTGCAGCAGGCGTTGACAGGTGCCCCGCTGGCGCCGCCCGCCGTGTCACCGCTGCGGGAGGATAGGATTAATGAGACGCTGTTCTATAATCTGGAGGGAACCTTGACTCAGACCGCCACCAGGGGACGGCCGGCTCACATCGACCGCTTCCGCGTGAGAGACGCTGCACTGGCCCTTCTCAAGGAACTCGGGTTCGAAGAGGTCAGTACAGCGCAGATTGCAGCCGCTGTAGGGATCAGCCGGTCCAGCCTGGCTCGTTTCTACCCCACGAAACACCAGATCGTCTGGGAGGGACTCGACGACCTTTCATTCCGGCTCTCCGCGCAACTCGAACAGTCCCCGGAGCAGGGCTCGGTCTCGGCAAGGCTCAAAGCATCCATTGAGGCAGCCCTGACCCTTCCCGAGAGCGAGCTGAGCATTCTCCGAACACGGCTTCAGCTCGTACGGGACAACCCTGGCCTGCAGGTGAAGCGAGCCCATGGGCGAGACCCCTTCGCTCAAGTCGTCAGCGCCTTCATCGACGCCAACTCGAGAACGGCCTACACCGAAGGTGAACTGTCCTGCCTGGCAGCACTTGTCGCCACAGCCGTCGACACGGCACTCATCGAATGGAGCGGCTCGGACGAGACACAGCCGGTGAGTCACGTCGACGACTGCCTGGGGTTCATCATCCCGATTCTCTGACCCAGCGTGCCGCCGAGGTGAAGGACCTCGGACGGCCGCTCGCCTCGGCTGTGTTGGCCCAGGGTGCGGCCCGATCCGGTCAGCCACAGCGACGGATCCGCCCCCGAACCAACGGGTCCGTGCCCCAGAACCCTGAAGGGCGCCTCAAGACATGTTCTCCACTTTCGATCTCGAATTCGCCTGGATCGGCCTCGGCGCCGCCGTCGTCCTCACGGTCGTCCTCCTGGCGACCGACGCGCTGCGCAGCGACCACACCCTCTCCCGGTGGAAGGATCCCTCCTGCCTGGGCTGGCTCGCCGTCGTGATGTACCTGTTCCACATCTTCGAGGAGTACGGCATCGCCGCCGACGGCGCCCGGCACGCCTTCCCCGAATCGCTGTGCACCACGCTCGGCCTGGGCACCTATCCCGGCTGCGCGATCCCGACGGAGTTCTACCTCTTCGTCAACATCGGGCTGACCTGGGTCGTGGCAGGGCTCTGCGCCCTGCTCGCACGCAGGTACGTGATGATGGGGTTCGCGTTCTACAGCCTCGTCATCGTCAACTGCTTCTTCCACATCGTCCCCGCCCTCGTCACCGGAACGTACAACCCGGGACTGCTGACCTCGGTCGTGATGTTTCTGCCCGCCTCGGCCTGGGTCGGCAACGTGTTCCTCAAGCACCGGGAACCGACGCTCGGCGTGGGGCGCCTCCTGGGCATCGTCGGCGTCGGCCTGGTCGTCAACGGCTCCCTGCCGCTCACGATCAACCTGTTCCTGAACGACGTCATCTCCGGACCGGTACTCGACCTGCTGCAGCTCGCCAACGCAGGGCTCATCCTGCTGGTCGGCGCCCTCCTCCAGCGGTCCCTGCCCCGAACCCGTGCCACTGCAGCGACGACCGGCGACAGGGTCGCGCACTGAAGGGACACTCCCCCGAGAGGATCGTGACCATCCTTCCGCCACTCACGGTGAGGGCCCCGCAGAAGCTGCGGGACCCTCACCGCGGGTGGCGGCCAGCCCCGCCGTCATCCCGCCGCCTCCGCGATCTGGGAAGTGATCTCGCGGTGCCCTCGCAGAACCGGGGTGAGACGGCCGTCCGCCAGTCCCGTGATTCCCTGTTTGGTCCATGCGGCCGCCCACCGCCGCAGCGTGCGCCGGCTGATCTTCCCCAGGCCCAACTGGCGTGCGTCATCCGGGTGCAGGGCCTTCAGCTCGGCCACCTGGCCAGTCGGCGCTCGGTCAGCGTGGTCCGCTGCGGGTCGTACTCGCTGCGGCAGGTGGAGAAACGGATGCGGGAGCTGGAGGTCCGGGAAGAGATCCGGGCCACTGCCTACGTATGGGCTCAAATTTCTCCGACTGGAGAAAACTGGGGAACGGCGATACGCTCGCCACCATCGGGCCGGACCGTGCCGTCGGGGACGACGCGGCCGACCCGCCCCGAGAGGGAGGGCAGGCGAGTAGGTGAAACCGACACGGGGCGGGAGTACCGGGCGGCACCTGTGGGTCGGGGCGACCCGATCGTGGTGCCCATCGGCCGGCCACCGTTCGGTGCAGGCACGGGAACCTGAAAAGCCACCGGTCGTATGTCTGTCGCGTGCGCTTTTTCGTCGTGCGTCATTCGTCGAAATGCGTGGATTATGGTAGTGGCGGGATGAAATTCGGTCTGCGGCATCGCAGATTTTAAAGCGTGCATTTCCAGCACGGCGCGTATTTCATACGCACTTCGTGTCGCCGTCCGACCTCGATAATGCGCGATGTCGCCCGCTCGAACATTCGGGGATTCCACGCCGATACGCCCCCGATGTACTCGTTCGGCGGGCACGGGAAGCAATCTCTTCCGCCCGCCGGCCCGTGCGGCGCGTGAGCGACCGCTACCCGTCGTCCCGCAGTCGCGCGATCAGTTGTGTCCTGGAACGGACTCCCGCCTTCTCGAAGACGTGTTGCACGTGCGTCTTGACGGTGGCCACGCTGATGAACAGCGCGGCACCGATCTCGGCGTTCGCGGCGCCCTCACAGACCAGGCGGACCACATCGCGCTCGCGAGGGGTGAGCCCCCAGGCGGAAACCGGCGGCCCGCTCTCGACGGGGCAGCGGCCGGCCTGGAACGTGTGCTCCAGGAATGCGTGGGCCTTGTGGAGAAAGCCCAGGTCGGAGGGAGTGAACTCGCCCAGCTCCGCAGTCCGCAGCAGAGACAGGCCGCCCACGATCCGCGCGCCGCTGTAAAGGTAGAGCTCTGTCTCGTGGCGGAACCCGAGCGGGGCCATGAAGCGCCGGTAGTACTCGCCGCGCTCGTATCGCTCCGGCAGGTCGCGCATGGTCACCAGGGGTCGGCGGGGGCCGACGAAGCGCCGCGGGTGGAACGGGTCGAGGCGGTGGTAGTGCGCGGTGTAGCTCCGGTTCTCGACAGGCCGAATCCTGTGGAACGCGTGATCAACGGCGTTCAGGCGCGCGTCGACGGAGTAGAAGACGATCCCGGAGCAGTTCACCATGTTCGCCAGGAACGTCATTGCCTCGGTCTTGAAGCTCCAGAGGCCTTCGTTTTCAGGAAGAAGTCGCATCGTTGTCGCCACAACCTCGAAGCGGATTTGCGCGATTCTAGCAGGAATCCGGAAAAGCGAAACAGTGCGATCTCATACATTGGAATGATGCTCGCGGTCGAGGGACGGACATAGCTTCGCCTTGGCGATCGGGAATACCGGTCGCAGCGGAGGAAGGGAATGCCCGAGGCAATGAATGGGACCACGGCCGAGCCGGCCACAGGGCCGAAGACCAGGACGATCATCACCGGCGGACGCGTACACACCCTGAACCCGGCCGCCCCCGAAGCCGAGGCCGTCGTGCTGGAGCACGGCCGGGTACTCGCTGCGGGGCCGGACGACGACATGCTCAGCCTCGCGGGTCCGGGCGCGCACCGGATCGACGCGGAAGGTGCCTGGGTGGTGCCCGGCCTGATCGACACTCACCCCCACGTGCTGCACTTCGGGGGGCTCGCGGGCGGCCTGGTCGACCTGACCGACGCCGTCGACCACGCCGACATCATCGAGCGGATCCGGGCCAGGGCCGCCACCACGCCGGCCGGCGGCTGGATCATGTGCACCCCGGTCGGCGAGCCGCACTACTTCATCCGCCGTTCCGAACGGGATCTCGCGGAGCGACGACTGCCCGACCGCCACACGCTGGATCGGGCCACCACCGACCACCCGGTGCTGATCCAGGCGTGGGCGCCCAAGATGCCCGCCGTGGTGGCGTTCAACAGCGCCGGACTGCGCGCCGTGGGACTGGTCGGCTTCCTGCCGGACCGGGTCTGCGACGTCGAGATCGACAAGGACGAGCACGGCGACCCGACCGGCATCCTGCGCGGCCCGGTCACCAACTACTACACGTACGACCCGTTCTGGGGCCAGATCCTGATGAAGCTGCCCGGTCCGGACCCCGCCGACGCGGTTCAGGGCACGATCGACGAGATGGCCCGCTTCACGGCCAAGGGCGTGACCGCGCTCTACGAGGCACACGCAATGGAGCCCGAGCACATCGACGTCTACCGCCGACTGCGGGCCGCAGACGCGCTCACGGCCCGGGTGCTGGCTACCTGGGACATGGAATCGGCCATCTTCTACCCGTTCGATCCGCTGAGCCTCGACGCGTTCACCGAGCGCCTGCACCGCCTCGGCGCCCACTGCGTCGACCTCGACGACGACCTGCTGCGGTTCAACGGCCTCACCCTCAGCCCCGGCGGCCCGTGCTTCTCAGGCCACTTCGCGACCCACGAGCCGTACACGAATCCCTTCGGCCGGCCGGCGCACGGTACCCGCTTCATCACCCTCGACAAGGAGGAGGCGTTCGTCCGCTACTGCGCCGAGCACGGCATCCGCGCGAACGTGTGTCTGGGGGCCTTCCGCGAGCACGACGAGTTCCTGGAGATCGCCGAACGCGTAGTGCGCGAGCACGACTTCCGGGACCGGCGCTGGATCCTTCAGCACGCCATGACCATCACCCCGGCCCAGGTGCGGCGCTACCGTGCCCTCGGCTTCCAGGTCACCACGTCGGTCGGCTTCGCGTGGGGCAAGGGCAAGATGTACGGCGAGCGGATCGGCACCCACGTGTGGCGTGACCTGACGCCACTCAGGCGGCTGCTGGACGCCGGCCTCGACCTCGCCGGGGGTACCGACTGGGGGCCGAAGAACCCCTGGGAACAGATCAAGCTCGCCCAGACGCACGAGTTCGCGGGCAGCGACCACCGCAACGACGGGCCGGACCAAGTGCTCACCCGTGCCGAGGCGTTCGCGATGTGGACCACCGGTGCGGCCGAGGTGCTCGGCTGGTCGGACATCGGCGCGCTGGTCCCCGGCCACCACGCCGACATCGCGATCGTCGACCGCGATCCGCTGCGCTGCGACCTGGACGATCTCGCGGGCACGACGGTTCTGCGCACGCTGCTCGGTGGGCGAACCGTACACGACACCGGTGACCTGCGAACCGTCGGCGACGAGCCGGCATCGATGGGGGCGTGACCATGGACGAGAGCCTGAACCACGACAGGGGCGTGCCCGGGGCCCCGGCAACGAGCACGCGCCAACGGGTGCTCAGCCGGCTCGACCTGCTGCGCGGCGAGATGCTGGACACCCTCACCGCCGCGGTCCAGATCCCCAGCATCACCCCGACCTACCCCGGTGAGGTCTACGCCGACCTGGTCGGCGCCGAGGGGGAGGTCTCGCGCCTGCTGGCCGAGGTCTACGCCGAAGCAGGCGCCGAGACCGACGTCTTCGCCGTTGAACCCGGCCGCGACAACGCGGTGGGTGTGATCCACGGTACCGGGGGCGGGCGTTCGCTGATCTTCAACGGACACGTCGATGTGGTCCCGCCCGGGGACGCGTCCGGCTGGCGCTCGGGCGACCCGTTCGACGGCGTCGTCGAGGACGGCTGGATCCGCGGTCGCGGCACCGTCGACATGAAGAGCGGCCTGGTCGCGCAGGCGTTCGCGGCCCGCGCGCTGCATGAGGCCGGGGTGCGCCTGCGCGGCGACCTGATCCTCCAGGCGGTCGTCGGCGAGGAGAACCTGGAGAACCACCTCGGCACCTCCGCGGTGCTCGACCGCGGCTATACCGCAGACGGGGCCATCGTCTCCGAACCGACCGGCGGGGCTTGGCCGTTGTCCGTCATGGCCGCGACCCCCGGCCTGCTGGTGATGCGGATCGAGGTGGCCGGCAAGAGCTCCCACTCGTCGATGCGCGGGCGGATGTTGTGCCGACCCAGCACGACCGAGGCGGTCGCGGCCAGCGCGATCGACCGCGGCTTCCTGATCTACCAGGCGCTGCGCCGGCTGGAGAGCGACTGGGCGGTGACCAAGTTCGATCCGCTCTTCGAACCGGGACACTTCACCCTCGCGCCCGGCGTCGTGGACGGCGGCGCGCGCCACTCGCGCAGTGGGGCGTTCATCCCCGACTCGATGAGCATGGTGTACGCGGTGTTCCACCCGCCGGGGGAGGACCAGGCGGTCGTGCGCAAGGAGATCGAGAGCCACATCGCGCACGTCGCCGCCACCGACCCCTGGCTGCGCGCGCACCCGCCGGTGGTGGAATGGCCGTTGCGGTATCCGGGTTCGCGTCTCGACGCGACTCATCCGCTCTGCGCCGCGGTCACCGACGCCCGTGAACTCGCCGCCGTCGACACGCCGTTGGCGGGCCGCCCGCCGGTGGCGGCGTTTCCCTCCGCAGCCGACTCCACGTGGCTGTGCGCCGCCGGGGTCCCCGCGGTCGGCCTCGGGCCGGGCGAACTCGCGATGGCGCACGCGTACGACGAGCGCTGCGCCGTGGACGAGATCGTCTGCGCCGCGCGCGCATACGCGTTGGCCGCGATGGACTGGTGCGGATCATGAGCGAGCCGGTCGCACCGTACCTGACCGTCGGCCTGTCGACGGTGGTCCGCAGCATCACCTCGCGCGCCCAGATCGCGCACAACCTCGACATCATCGAGGAGGCCGTGCACGCCGCAGTGTCCGTCGTCGGCATCAACATGCCGGTCAAGCTGATCGCGCTGGCCGAGGGCGCGTTGACCGGATTCGCGGACGAGATCCTCGACATCCCGCACGTCACCGCGGCCCGCGACCTGTTCGTCGACATCCCCGGTCCGGAGACCGAGCGACTGGCCGCGCTGGCCCGGCACTACGACACCTACATCGTCGCGCAGTGCAAGGCCCGCTGGCCGGAGATCCTGCCCGACCGGTTCTTCAACACGCTGTTCGTCATCTCCCCGGCGGGCGAGATCGTGCACCGCGCGGCAAAGAACCACCTGTGGTGCCGCGAACGCTCCTGCACGCCGCACGACGTGTACGACCGGTGGGTGGAACTCTTCGGCGACGGCATCGACGCGTTCTACCCGGTGCTGCGCACCGACGACATCGGCAACCTCGGCACGATCTGCTGTAGTGACGGCGAATACCCTGAGGCAGTGCGGGCGTTGGCCCTCCAGGGCGCCGAGGTGGTGTACCGACCCAGCGAGGCGGTGCCAATGACCCAGGCCGGCCCCGACCCCGGAGGCACCTGGCTACTGCAAAACCGGGCGCACGCCCACTTCAACAGTCTGTACATGGTCTGTCCGAACGCCGGACCGGTCTATCCGACGCCCGACTCCCGCCACCCGTACGACATCGCGGGCGGCAACGCGCACGTCGTCGACTTCCACGGGGCGGTGCTCGGGCACACCGCCTCCGGGTACAACTCCTTCGTGTCCGGCATCGTCGACATCGAGGCGTTGCGGCAGTTCCGGACGATGAATCTCAACAGCAACTGGCTAAAGGACCTGCGCACCGAGGTCTTCCGGCGGATGTACGACGAACCGATCCATCCGGCCAACCTGTGGCTGACGGACGAACCGGTCCGGCACGCCGAGGCGGACGAGATCTACCGCGCAAACATCCGGCGGCTGGTGGAGCGGGGCGCGTACACGCCACCGGCGCACGCGTTTCCCGGCGCCCGCTACATCGCGCCGCCGGATCCCGGTCCGACCAGGTAGCGCTCGATCGCCGGGCGCAGCCGGCTGTGCTCGAAGTCAGGCTCGGGAGCGGCCAGTTGCTCCAGGACGAGACCGTTGAGCAGGGTCAGCAGGTGCGCGGCGTCGCCTTCGGGGTCGTCGGCCCCCGCGGCGGCCAGCTCGACCGCGAACGCCCGGCGCTGCGCGTCGCCCCACGCGTCGAGGGCGGGGCGCAGGTGCGGGCGCCGGGCGACCTCCAGGAACAGTTCGTAACGGGCGATGCACGCGTCCCGGTCGTCGTCGACGGCGCCGGCCAGGTAGTGCGCCAGGCGGGCGGCGTGGGCGTGCGGCGGTGCATCGGGCGTGGGGGACAGGCGGTTCTGTACCTCGACGATCTGACGCGCGGCCAGCCGGCGCAGGGCCTCGTCGAGGAGCTGGTCGCGGGTGCCGAAGTAGTACCGGGCCGACCCGTGGGTGGTGCCCGCCTCCTCTGCGACTGCCCGGTGTGTCACGGCGCGGGCGCCCTCGCGGGCGAGCAGGCGCACGGTGGCGTCGAGCAGGGCTTCGCGACGGGCGGCGCCGCGGGCCAGGCGCGGCTCACGGACGGGGTTGGGCATGGCCTCACTGTACGCGGGGCGACCGGCGGGGCCGCGACGGGAAGGAGAGCACGAGACGCCGCTCACCGCCACCCCTGTCCGCGCACCGCCGCCCCCGACCTTCCGGGCCGGGCCCGGTCCGCGTCCGGTCCGCGTCCGGCCCGCGCCCGGTCCGCACAAGGCATGCGGCGGCGGCGGAGCCCCGGTGGCGAGCTTGGCGCCGACCTCGGCGGTCTCGTCCTCGGCGACGGCGATCTCCAGGAGAACACCGGCGACGGGCGAGGGGATCTCGGTGTCGACCTTGTCGGTGGAGGCCTCGAGCAGCGGCTCGTTCTCGGCGACCTCGTCACCGACGGCCTTCAGCCAGCGCGTGACGGTGCCCTCGGTGACCGACTCGCCCAGCGCGGGCAGGGATACAGAGACGGACATGGTGGTTCACTCCTTCCCGGTCAGGCCGTAGTGCTGGGCGGCGAGTCCGGGCACGTCCGGTTCGACGTCGCCGCGGGCGGCGAGCGAGCGCAGGGTGTGCACGACGATGGACTCGGCATCGACACCGAAGTGGCGGCGTACATTGTGCCGGTTGTCGGAGAGGCCGAAGCCGTCGGTGCCCATGGAGGTCCACTGCTGCGGGACCCAAGGGGCGATCTGGTCCGGAACGGCGCGCATCCAGTCGGACACGGCGACGACCGGCCCCGGCGCGCCGGCGAGCGCCTCGGTGACGTACGGAGTGCGGCCCTGGGCCTCGGCCTCCATGGCATCCCGGCGCAGCAGTGTCCAGGAGGGAGCCGACCACACGTCGGCAGCGACGTTCCAGTCGGTGGCGAGCAGCTCCTGGGCTCTCAGGATCCAGTGGATCGCTGTGCCGGAGGCGAGCAGTTGTACGCGCGGAACGCCTGCGGCGGCCGCGGGCCGGTAGCGGTACAGGCCGCGCAGGATGCCCTCCTCGACCCCTTCGCCCTGCGGCATCGGCGGCTGGACCTTGGTCTCGTTGTAGACGGTGAGGTAGTAGAAGACGTCTTCGGGGGCGTCGCCGTGCATGCGCCGCAGCCCCTCGCGGACGATCACGCCGACCTCGTAGGCGAAAGCGGGGTCGTAGGGAAGACACGCAGGGTTGGTGGAGGCGATGAGGTGCGAGTGGCCGTCGGCGTGAAGGCCCTCGCCGGTCATGGTGGTGCGTCCTGCGGTGGCGCCGATGACGAAGCCGCGGCCCAGCTGGTCCGCGAGCGCCCAGAACTGATCGGCCGTGCGCTGCCAGCCGAACATCGAGTAGAAGATGTAGAAGGGGATCATCGGCTCGCCGTGTGTCGCGTACGAGGTCGCGGCGGCGGTGAAGGAAGCGAGTGAACCGGCTTCCGTGATGCCCTCGTTGAGGATCTGGCCGTTGACGGCTTCCTTGTAGTACATCAGCTGGTCGCGGTCGACCGGCTCGTAGGTCTGGCCCTTGGGGGAGTAGATACCGGCGGACGGGAACAGCGACTCCATGCCGAAGGTGCGAGCTTCGTCCGGAACGACCGGTACCCAGCGCGGGCCTGTCTCCTTCTCCCGCATCAGATCCTTGACCAGGCGGACGAAGGCCGTGGTGGTGGCGATCGCCTGGTTGCCGGAGCCCTTGGCGAGCGCGGCGAACGGCTTGTCAGCGGGGGCGGGGAGCGGGCGGGCGACGACCCGGCGGGCCGGGGCCGGACCGCCGAGCGCACGGCGGTGCTCCTGAAGGTAGGCGACCTCCTCGGAGTCGGCTCCCGGATGTGCGTAGGGGACCAGGTCCTCGCCCAGCCGGGCGTCGGGGATGGGCAGCTCGAGGAGGTCGCGCATGACGCGGAACTCCTTGCCGGACAGCTTCTTCATCTGATGGTTGGCGTTGCGTGACTCGAAGCCGGGGCCGAGCGTCCAGCCCTTGACCGTCTGGACCATGACAACGGTGGGAGCCCCACGATGTTCGAGCGCGGCTCGGTAGGCAGCGTGGATCTTGCGCGGTTCGTGTCCGCCGCGCGAGGTGCCGACGATCCGGGCGAGGTCCTCGTCGCTGTAGGGGCGGGCGAGGCCGGCGAGCGCGCCGGTGAACAGACGCTCGCGGATGTACGCACCGTCGCGGGCGGCGAAGGTTTGCAACTGCCCGTCGGGCAGCGTGTCGAGAGCGTTGAGAAGCAGCCCGTCGGCGTCGGCGGCAAGCAGGCCGTCCCACTCCACGCCCCAGGGCACCTTGACGGCGTTCCAGCCGGTCGCGCGGAACCGGGCCTCCAGCTCCTGCATGATCTTGAAGTTGCCGCGTACCGGGCCGTCGAGGCGCTGCAGATTGCAGTTGACGACGAAGGTGAGGTTGTCGAGCTCCTCGCGGACGGCGAGGGCGAGCGCGGCCATGGACTCCGGCTCGTCCATCTCGCCGTCGCCCAGGAACGCCCACACATGGCTGTGGCTGGTGTCCTTGATCCCGCGGTGATGCAGGTAGCGGTTGAAGCGGGCCTGGTAGATCGCCGAGAGCGGGCCGAGCCCCATGGACACGGTGGGGAACTCCCACAGCCAGGGCAGCCGCCGCGGGTGCGGGTAGGACGGCAGACCGCCGCCACCCGCCTCCATGCCGCCGGCCTTGCCGACCGCGGGGACAGCAGGGCCGACCGTGCCCTTGGGGTGGCGGCCCACGGTCGGGGCCTCCTCGACCTCGACGGCCTCGCGTAGCTGGGCCCGGACCTGCTCGGCGTCGCGCAGGGCGGCGAGCCGCAGGCCGGGAGCGTTCGCGGACCACGTGCGGTCCGACGGGCGTCGCTGTCCGGTTCGGTGTTCAAGATCGGGGGCAAGGCCCGGTTACGGACACAGCAGCTCATCCCTTCTTTGTCAGGCCGTAGTGCCGGGCAGTGGCGTCAGGAATCTGTAAATGTCCAATGATCGATCAAATGATGCTGCGCAGCATCAGCTGCTCCAGGGAACCGGGGTCCTCGGCGTCAGGCGGTCCTTGACTCGTGTGCGTAGTCCATGACGTGTAGTTCCATGAGACGCCCCAGGTGCGGGTCGCCTCGGAGCAGGCCTTCGGTGATCTCCTCGTGGTCTTCCGCGTTGTTGTGCAGTTCCGTGCGCAGCCACCGAAGAGAGAGGCGGGTCCAGGCCTCCACGCCCAGCCAGTCCCAGTGCCGGATGAGCACGGGATTTCCGCATGCGTGGACGATGGCGCGGTGGAAGGCCACGCCGTGCAGAGCCTGGCCGTCAATGTCCCCCTCGACGGCCGCGCGGCGCATCGCGAGCAGGTGCCGCTCCAGTGCCGCGACGTTCCCGGCCAAGCGGGGGGCGGCCAGCATGACGGCGCGGCGCTCCAGGGATGCACGCACAAGGTATACATCCCGGAGCTGATCCAAGGTCAACTCCCGGACGCCGAGCAGTTGCTCGACCACACTCAGAATGTGCCCCCTGCGCGCCCCGGACACTGCCGAGGATTGAGTCCGGGCCGCTCTCGCCGGGCAGTCGGTGATTGCAACCGACCCGGTGACAGGCTGACGCTCCTGGGCAGTGTCGTGTCCGAAGCCTGTCGGGGTCAGATGTTGAGGGCGTGCCCGGTCGTTGCGTCGACGTGCTCTGGGATCTCGTCGTGGCGATCGCCCACAGTCGGTGTCCCGGTGGGCTCGAACATGAGGATCGCGGCGCCGGACGGAGCGTGCGGCTTGTGCTCTGTGCCTCGGGGGACGGTGAAGACCGCCCCCTGCGGGAGCAGGACCGTGCGCTCCCCATCGGGCTCGCGCAGGGAGATGTGCAGTTCGCCGTGGAGTACCAGGAAGAACTCATCCGTGTCCTCGTGGACGTGCCAGACGTGTTCGCCCTCGACCTTGGCGATGCGGACGTCATAGTCATTGACGCGCGTGACGATGCGGGGGCTCCACAGGACATCGAAGGAGGCCAGAGCCTTGCTGAGGGGGATGGGTTCGCTGTTCATGGACTCATCCTGGGCCGTTTCGCACGGTCGCCGTGAGTGCTAGAAATTGCACATGGCGAAAGAATCCTCGCACGCAGCTCACGCGGCGGGCGTACACCGGGTCGTCGTGATCGTGGACGAGAACTCGAACCCCTTCGAGCTCGGCTGCGCGACCGAGGTCTTCGGTCTGCGCAGACCGGAGATCGGCCGTGATCTCTACGATTTCAGGCTCTGCTCCCCCGAACCCCGCACCCTGATGCGAGACGGATTCTTCACGCTCACGGGAGTCGCCGGCCTGGAAGCGGCCGACGCGGCGGACACCTTGATCGTCCCCAACCGCCCGGACACCGAAGTGCCCCGGCGCCCCGCCGTGCTCGATGCCATCCGCCGGGCACACTCCCGCGGTGCGCGCCTGGTCGGCTTCTGCAGCGGCGCCTTCACACTGGCCGAGGCCGGCGTCCTCGACGGGCGCCGGGCCACCGCGCACTGGCAGTGGGCGGATTCCTTCCGGGCCCGCTTCCCCTCTGTCCAGCTCGAAACAGACGTGCTGTTCGTGGATGACGGTGACATCCTCACCGCTGCGGGGAGTGCAGCTGCTCTCGATCTCGGGTTGCATGTGGTTCGCCGCGACTACGGCGCGGAGGCCGCCAACTCTGTGAGCCGGCGGCTGGTCTTCGCGGCGCACCGGGACGGTGGGCAGCGGCAGTTCGTGGAGCGTCCCATGCCCGACCTGCCGGACGAGTCCCTGGCGCCGGTCCTGGCCTGGGCTCAGGAACGGTTGGACTCACCGCTCACGGTGCCGGACCTTGCGGCGCGTGCGGCGGTCAGTCCGGCGACTCTGCATCGCCGCTTCCAGGCGCAACTGGGCACGACGCCGCTGGCGTGGCTGACGGGGGAACGGCTTGCTCTGGCGTGCCGGCTGATCGAGCGAGGCGAGTCCCGGTTCGAGTTGGTCGCGCGACGCAGCGGGCTTGGCACTGCTGCCAATCTGCGCATGCTGATGCGCCGCGAGACCGGCATCACACCAACGGCGTACAAGCGCCGGTTCGGGCCGGAAGCGAACTGACTGCGGGCATCCCTTGCGGCGACCATGTGTGGTTCTGTACGCCTGTCGGTGGCCGGGCCGATTGCCACGCGGCCCGGCTCCCGCACCCGGCTGTGCCACCGCCTGCGCTCCCACCCCGCGGGCAGAGGCAAGCGCCGCAGCATGGGCGAGCGCGCATTCATCACCCTGATCGGGGGGCACCAGCTGGTCAAGGCGCCGATAGTGCTGGTGCGGGAAGGGCTGAGCTGAACACCCACGTCTCCCACGTCATGCGTGAGCTGATCAGCCGGCGCGAGTAACTGACGGTGTTCCTACGGCCCGCCTACTCGCCCGCCTGACCGCCGCAGGGCCCGTGCTCGTCACGCCACCGCTCGGTGGCGATGCCCGCCATGACCACCGAGACGACGTCTTCGGCAAGTTCTGGCGTGATGGGCAGGTGCCCGAAGAGCACACGTAGTACGTGGCCGACGCCAGCATGTCCAGCAGAAGATCGATGTCGGCATCGGGTCGGATGTCACCCCGGTCGATGCCGCGACGCAGTGCTTCGGCAGTGGTGGCGCGGCGCGGATGGAGGAAGGTGTCCTTGAACTCCCTTTCCAGTCGGGGGTCGTCGGCGAGGTCCGCAACGAGCCCCGGCAGCGCTCTTCGGCCCAGGGTGCTGGTGAACGCCTCGCTGAGGGTGCCGATACCGGCAATGAGGTCGCAGTGCGTGCAGCCGGTGTCGGGGGTCGGCGTAGTGCCGATGGTCCGGGCCAGAGCCGACACGACCAGGTGCTGGCGGGAGCGCCGGCGGCGACGCGGCGCGGGTTTGCTCGTACCGGCGCGGGCGGCCACCGCCTCCGGCGTGGGGCTGCCGTAACCGACCTCGTTGAGGATCTCCATCACCGCCTCGGGCACGGCCTCGTAGATTCGGGTATCCCGCGGCCTGCCGGAGGCTTTGCGGGACCCGGCTCTGCGCCAACCGGTACAACGGCCTCGACGACTTGGAAATGGCCAGCATCGCCGTCCCCACCGACACGAGCGTCGACGACGTCCGCACTGCCCACAAAGCCGACTCGCACCATACCCATGCGACAACTCGGCCTTCAAGACCACAACCAGGTCTTGAAGGCCGACGTCACGCGCGGCACCGAATTGACCAACAGCGTCCCGAGGGTGGTGCGGGCCCCGGTATGAGAGGCAGCAGCCTAGATTGTCCCGTCACAGACCGCAGGCTGCACCTTCCCTGTCGACGGGCCCGGCGGGTTACCCCCGCGACCCGCGACGGGGGTTGACCACGGCCGAGCGGCCTGCCCGCAGGCACCCTCGGCCAGGGAAGTGCTCCGCACCCGACGAGAACGCGGCGGCCAGGTCGCCCGCCGCTACGCCACAGGCCGGCAGCCCGGTGGCGGCTCTCAGAATCCCGGCGGACGGCGGAACCCGCCGAGCACCTCCGCAAGGCACCGCACGAACTGGACCGCGGTGCGGTCGTGCAGGTAGGGCGCGATCACCTGGATGCCGACCGGAAGCCCGTCCCGGGTCGCCCCGACAGGTGCCACCGCCGCGGGCAGATGGTTGACCGACGACGGCGCCATCCACGTGAGCATCTCGTGATACGGCCGGTCGGCGCCGTCGACCCGCAGGGTCCGGACCGACCAGCCGGGGTCGGGTCGGTGGTCGTGCGGGAAGGCAGCCGTGGGGCTCACCGGGCAGATGAGCACGTCGATGTCGCGGAAGAACTCGGCCCAGCGGCGGCGGGAGTGCTGCCGACGTTCGTCGAGCGCGTGCCAGTCACGGAAGCGGAGCGTCAGGTCCGACGCGAACCCGCCCGCGGCCCCTTCCGCCGCGGCGCGCTCCACAAGCCCGGCATACGACTCGTCCGACTCGATCAGCCCGCTCTGTGCCATCAGCAACGGCTTATAGAGAGCCATCGTCTCTTCGAGCCCGACCGGTCCCTTGCCCTCGACCACGACGGCGCCCTCGGCCCGCACCGCTTCCAGCGTGGCCTGCATGATCGCGGCCAGCTCGCTGTCGACGGGGCAGAACGGGTCGTCGACCCATGCCGCGACTCGAAAGTCCCGCAGGGTGCTCGACCTGGCGGGGGGCAGCTTCAGCCGCCATCCCGGGGCGCGGTCGTGGTCCGCTCCTGCGAGGACGTCGAGACCCAGGTCGAGGTCGTCGGCGTGCCTGCCGAGCGGGCCGAGTACCGCCATGTCGAAATCCGCCAGCGTCCCAGGAGCATGTCCCGAGACGCTCCCGTACCTCGGCACGATCCCGAACGACGGGCGCAGCCCGTAGACGCCGCAGAAGTGGGCAGGTACCCGGATCGAGCCCGCCGTGTCGCCGCCGAGCTCCAGGCCGGTCAGCCCCGCGGCGAGTGCCGCGGCGGACCCACCGGACGAACCGCCGGGTCCGCGGGTCGGGTCCCATGGATTGTTCGTGGTCCCGTAGACCTCGTTGTAGGTCTGCCAGTCCCGGGCGTCGGGCGGCATGTTGGACTTGCCGAAGACGACCGCTCCCGCGTTCTTGAGCCGCGCGACCGACTCGGCGTCGCTCGTCGAGACATGATGTCCCCAGCGGGTCGACCCCCCGGTGGTCCGCATGCCCGCAACTTCCAGACTGTCCTTGATCGTCACGGGGACGCCGTGCAGGCGGCCGAGCGGCTCGCCGCGGGAGACCGCGCGGTCGGCCGCCAGTGCCGCGGCTCTCGCACCCTCCTCGTCCCGGGCGACGATGGCGTTCACTTTCGGATCGAGCCGCTCCACCCGGGCGAGGTAGTGGTCGAGCAACTCGATGCTCGACACCTCCTTTGCCGCGACTGCGGCAGCGAGCTGACCTGCGGAGCGAAATGCTGGATCGGTCATGCAATCTCCAGGAAAGGCCAGACCCGCGGCGATCACATTGCTGTGGCCGACGCAAAATCCCAGTTCAGGGCGGGTCTAAGCCGACCTTAGCGGACGTGGGGGACCATGTCGGGGTGTGGCTTTTCTCACTTTCGGCGTCCGGCACTTGGGCAGCGGCTGCAGGTCGACGGGCTCGGGAATGTTCACGAGAAACGGGAGGCACCCCACCCGGCCCTGGCTGGTTCCGCAGCGCCTCGGTGCTCCGGGCGCCGGCTACGGGGTCGGTGTGCACCGGTTCACCGGCACGCCTCAACCCTGCCCACCGGCACCCGACTGTTCGAGTTCGTGGGTTACGACGTGCTCCGTCAGCGCGAGACCGCACACTCCGTCTGACCTCGGCCGTGGCAGCCACACGCTCTTGTCTGAGTAGTTGCCCGGTCCCGGCCAGCCGCCACAAGATCAGGCAGCAACCTGCGAACGTTCGACCAGGATGCCGCAGCAGGCGGATTCCGCCGGTCAGCCCTGGCGGGCAAGTCCCCGTGCCGCGCGGACACTTCTTGGTACGCGATAGCCGGGCCGGGAGGTCTCAGGTTGTTCGCTGCCAGTGCGGCCTCCTGGCCCCCCGGCCCGGACGGCGCGCGTTCAGTGCTTTGGATCGCCTCATTCGGCGGAGAGCCGGGAGATATCACGCGCGGCAAGGCCCGGTCGAGGCAAGAGGCCCGGAATCGAAGCCCCGGGCCTATGGGGCGAATTCCACGGGTCCTGGGGCTTCGTTCATACGGGAAGCGGGAGCTGTGTAGCCGCTACCGGTTGAGGACCTCCTCGGCCTTTGCGGCCACGCGCTCGGCCTGGATGTCGCGGCCCTTCTCGTTGGGGTGGGCGTACCCACGGGATTGGCTGGCCGAAGAGTTCGAGCTTGGAGTTCTCCAGCAGGCCGCCGATGCCCCGGGTGGCGCCGTCGGAAGCCGTGTTGCTTCCGGTGCGGTCGTAGAGGTCGACGAAGTCGGCACCGTCGTCCGCGGCGGCCTTCTTCATGGCGTCGTCGAGCCGCTTCTGGGCCTGGTCCAGGACCGGCAGGGCCCTGGCCGTACGACGCCCGGCAGGCCACTGGCCAGGCCGTATGAAGCCTGCACCCCGCAACCCATAAGACACGCTGCGCCCCGGTGTACGACACGGCGGGGCGCAGCCGTACGACCGGACGGGCCGAGCGTCGTGCGCGCGCCCGAGCACAACCATCCGTACGCCCCATCTGTCACACCTTGCACAGACCTACGTACGGAGTACGATCGTGAAACCCGCTGCTGTTCTGCTCGCCGCTACCGCGCTGCTCGCCCTGACTGCCTGCTCGGCCGAGGAGAAGGACGTCACGAAGCCCGCGCCGAAGGAGACGACCGTCGACCACTCGGCCGCCGAGAAGGCCGCCGGGATACCGCCGGCGCCGACCGGTAACGATCGTGACGCGTACCTAGATGCGATCGCAGCCGTTGACCCGCAGATCATCGTGGACGAACAGAAGGCGATCGACGCCGGGCGGAATCAGTGCTCCTCGCTCGCGACGCCGAACGACAAGGCCGACTGGTTGGCGGCGCAACGGTTCGGGAATGACGCCCGCCCGCTTACGGACGCGCAGGGCAAGGCGCTGAACGCGGCGCTGCGCAAGACGCTCTGCCCCGCGTGACGTTGCCCGCCGTTATCGATCTGTGATCGAATCGGGGCGACCCCGGCAGGCCCGGAAACGCCCCGCCGCACCCTCACTGTGGCGGGGCGTCGCTCGGCTGGCCCAGAGCCAGAAATACCGTCGCCCGTCCCATGCCGGCGGAGAACAATGCCGGGTATGGGGACAGACATCCACGGCTTCATCGAGTGCCGCTGGGATCGCTGGTTGGACGAGGACGATCGCGCGTGGAACCAGGTCATCGACCTATCGCACCTCTACAACGGGCGCGACTACGTTGCTTTCGGGTCCCTGTTCGGTGTCCGCGACACCGCTTCGTTCCGCCCACTGGCCGATCACCGAGGCCTCCCGCATGACGTGTCGAAAGAGGTCCTCGCTGACTTCGAGCCCTGGAGTGATGAGCTGCACGGCGAGTCCTGGATCTCCTGGGCGGAGCTGGCAGCCGCCGACTGGGACGAAGTCGCAAACGAAGTCGATGGCTGTGTACATGAGTACGGCCGAAGCTCCGACGGCAGCTGGAAAATGCAAGGACGTAACTCCAGCCTCACCCGCTTTGCCGAACTCTCCGGCCTCACTGATGCCCGGCAGCTCCACCGCGCGGGCAGCGTCTATCCCGAGAACACCGAGTGGCCGGACGGCGACCGGCTCTTCCGCGTCGGCCGCCTACAGCGAAAGGACGCCGTGCCCGACAGCGAATGGGGTGCCGTCTGGTCGGTCATGCGCACGCTGGCAAACCTGCACGGCGATAAGGGAGTCCGCCTGGTCGTCTGGTTCGACGGCTGACCCCACCAAGCCTGAGCCCAACAGTCGGCTGCGACTAGGGAGCGTATCGAGTCGTGATCAATCTGCGGGATGTGCCTTCGTGGCACGGTCTGGTCCGGTAGACCGTCTTGCGTGACGCGAGTGCAACTGA
>NZ_JBIWKI010000064.1:0-29043 GCF_044765565.1 Streptomyces sp. NPDC102437
CAGGGCGACGCCCGTCGGCGGCCCGGATCCAGTTCCGCAGTGTCTCGGTGTTCACCCCGAGATCACCGGCGACGGACTTGATCGTCGCTCCCGGCGACGCCTTCGACAGGTGGCGCCGGGTGAGATCACCATGAGTGGGGCAGCAACGTTGAATTAGTGCCGTGACGGCAACGTTTACCCCATCGCACAGCCGAGCACGCACGCTCGCGGCCAGGCAGACCAGCCCAGTAGCGGGGTGTCGGCGGTCAGGCTGGTCAGCCAGTACGGGCCGACTCTCGCCTCTTTCCCGCCGCCTCCGGACCCGCCTGGGCCAATACCCGGGGGTCGGCATACTGCGTCAGTGGAAGGCGCCGGTGTTACGGAGGGCAACGGGATTGCCTTCGCTGCTGCCTCAATGGCCCTGGTCCGTCTGTGTCGGCTAATGGAAGCTCGGGTTCGGACGCTCCCGTGCCTTCGCTGACAGGACCGGCCTGCCGTGCATTCTCAGGAAAGCTCGTCCGAGAGAGACGACCCGAAGGCCCCGAAAGTCCCGGAACCGCGGGCCGAGCCGCGCGAGGAGCAGCGGCCGCCGCAGATGGCCAGGCGTACCCGCAGCACGCTCGACCTCCGTTCCGTCCAGCGATTACAGCGCGGCGCGGGCAACGCCGCGGTGTCGCGGCTGCTCGCCGCGCAGCAGCCGCCCGCCGCCCCATTACGGCAGGGGCCGACGGGTGGGGCGGCCGGTCAGGGCGCCCCCGCCGGACCGGTCGGTCAGGCGGAGTACGCGGGGCAGGCGTCGGGGGGAGCCGGCGCCCAGGAGCAGCGGCCCGGAGGCATTCCGCCGGGCCGGGGCGCCGTTCCTGGAGGCGCCCCGGGGGCCGAGGACGCCGCCGGTGACGGGGTCGCCGGGCTGCGACCTGCCGCACCTCGTTTCGCCGACTCGCCTTCTGCCGGTCCTCGTTCCGCCCGCCCTCTCTCCGTCAGGGAGGCGAGGGATGACGAGAAGCCGGGTCGGCCGGAGCGGGACGGCGCGCCCGCAGACGCGTCCGCGCTGCCCGAGCGGCTGCCGGACGGCGGTGCCGCTGCTGCCGCCGCCACCGTGAACGCGCGCCAGGGCGAGTTACGGGCCGCCCGTACTGGGCAGCGGCCGGCCGCTTCGCTGCTGAAGGAACACCGCAAGGCCCAGGAAGGGAAAGGGGCGCCCGGACGCGAGCGGGGGCCGCATCCCGGTGAGGAAGAGGGGGAGCAGGGCCGGGACCAGGATCGGGACCGGGGGCACCAGCGGCGGGAGGGCGGGCGGCCTCCTGACGGGCCGGGCAGGGGCGCGCAGGGCGCTGACCAGGGCGGCGACGGTTCGGACACCGGCTTCACCGAATTGGACGTAGAGCCGCTGATGCCGCCGCTGTGGGGGCAGTCGTCGGCGCAGCACGAGGAGGAGATACAGGACTACAAGCAGGCCTTGTCCCAGGACCGCGCCATCTCCCAGGAGAAGATCGCCGCGTTCACGGCCGGACGCCGGGCGAAGTCGGCGGAGTTGGCCGGCCTGGTGCCGCAGCTCACCCAGCAGATCAACGGCGCCAAGGCGGCGGCGCTGGGGGAGATCGGCTCGGCCGAGACGTCCGGTGTGGCGGCGGTGCAGGCGGCGGTACGGAACGCCCGGTCGCGCGTCCAGGCGCAGGCGCGGTCGGCCCGTGCGCGGGTGGAGGCCGGTCACTCGGCGGCGGTCGTGGGGATGGGAGCGGCGGCCTCCGGCGCGCGTACGGCGATGGACAGCGACTTTCGTACGGCGGGCGAGGCCGTCACCGGCAAGCAGGACGAACAGATCACCAAGCTCGGCGAGTTGTACGGGCGGACGGAACAACGGATCAGGGACGCCGCGAAGGAAGCGGGGGATCTGGCGGCCGGCGAGGGCAAGAAGCGCGCCGAGCAGTACCGCGCCAAGATGATCCACCGCGACGACAACTGGTGGGACGGCCCGCTCACCGACAACCGGTGCAAGGCGCGGGCGGACGCCGCCACCGCGGTCGGCGACGCGTACAGGAAGGAGTTGCCGAAGGCGGCGGACGAGCCCATCGCCGACATGAAGAAGGGCAGGCCGGACGCCGAGAAGACGGTCCGGCAGGTCGCCGACGACGTCCGCGAGTCCCTGGACACGGTGCTCCAGCAGAGCAGGAAGGGCCTGGCCGACGGGCACCAGCAGTCGGTCCAGGGTGCCGCCGACGCCAAGACGGCCGCGCTGCAGGGCATCGGCCAGGCCCTGGGCGCCGCCGAGGCGAGCCTGGCCCAGCTGCAGAGCTCGCAGATCGCGGCGATACGGGGCCGGGCGGCTCAGCAGCGGCAGGCCGTCGAACGCAACGCGGTCGGTGCCATCGCCGCGGTCACCAAAGGGGTGACGACGGCGCGCGATGGCCTGGACCGCAGCCTCAAGGGGTTTCTCAAGGTCCTCGGCCAGGACGAGACGCCCGATGCCGAGCAACTGGAGGAGGTGTTACGGAACACCGGCGCGCAGTTCGACGAGCGGCTGGAGGGCGTGGCCGAGCAACTGCGTTCGCAGGCGGGGCAGGCCGGCGCATCGCTTGCTGCGGCGGCGAAGCAAGCGGCGCGGGGGATGGCGGAGGCCGCCCGGTCCGCCTCGGAGTCCGCCGTCCGGACCGCGACGTCCACCGGCGAGGCGCTGACGAGTACCGCCTCCCGGACGGTGAGCGGGCTGCGGCAGGTCCAGCAGTCCTTCGCCCAGGCCGTGAAGACCATGCAGAGCGGCTGCGCGGACGCCAACAAGCAGGTCCTGGAGGGCCTCGACAAGGCGTACACCGACCTCGCGGGCAAGTTCGAGCAGGGGGCGGACGGGCAGGTCAAGGCCATCGCGGACGCCTTGAAGAAGGCAGCCACGGGGACGGGGAAGGACGAGATCCACCCGAAGATCACCGAAGAGGCGGACAAAGCAGCAGACAAGGTCAAACCGCGCTGGCACACCGTCCTCACCTTCATCGTCGTCATCGTCGTCGTCATCGCGCTGACGATCGCGCTCGGGCCGTTGGTGATCGGTGCCGTCGGCGCGATCGCCGGGACGCTGGGCGCGAGCGTCGCCGTCGCGGGCGTGATCGGAACCATCGTCGGTGGCGCCATCGTGGGAGCGGCTGCGGGCGCGGTCGGTGCGATGGTCAGCAACGTGATGAACGGCGCCCCGCTCATGGAGGGCGTCGCCAAAGCGGCCCTCTTCGGCGCCATCGGCGGTGCGATCGGCGGCGGCGCCTCGGCCGCCGTCGCCAAGACCGCACTGGGCGCGGGCGCGCGTGTCGCGGTCGAGATGGTGGTCGAGGTGGCGGTCGAGATCGGCCTGGAGGTCAGCGCAGCCGCCATCACCGGCCAGGAGTACAGCTGGCAGCAGGCCATGCTGACGGCGGCCACCACGGTGGCGGCCACCGGCGTGATGGCCAACCCGCGTGTCCAGGCGCTGACGCACCGGGTCCAGCTGGGCTCGGAGAACCTCCTGGGCAAGATCGGCCTCAAGGCACCGGAATCTCCGAGTGTCAAGCCCCCCGAGACCGGCGCCCCGGACGCCCCCAAGCCCCCGGATACTCCCAAGACCCCGGACCTGTCCGGCGCCCCGGATGTCCCTGGGGCGCCCAAGACCGAAGCCCCCACCCCCGAGGCCCCCTCCGCCCCCAAACCGGACACCCCGGGCCCGACCCCCGACGGCGGCACCCCCGGCGGCACCCCACAACCGGGCCGCGGCCCCGACGGCGCCACCTCCTGGAAACCCTCCGACATCGACCCCACCGGCGGCCAGGGCAGCGCCGACGGCCCCGTACGCCCCCGCGACCAGGCCGGAATCGAAGCCGAACTCCGCAGCGCCCTGGGCCCGTTGGGTGACCGCGTCGACCTCACCGTCGACCCCGACCTGCCCGGCCGCACCGTACGCGTCCACTACGACCTCGACGGCGACGGCCTCATCACCAACGTCCGCATGACCGCCGGCCCCAACGCCACCCCCACCGACATCCGGCTCCACACCCCCACCGCCCGCACCATGCTCCGCTACAGCGGCCTCTCCGGCCGCGTCCGCAACCTCCTCAGCCAGATCGGCGAATGGATCGGCGTCCACGGCAAACCCCCGGTGGGCACCCGGGCCTGGGAAGCCCACCTCGAACTCCGCAAACTCCCCGACATCATCGCCGACCGCGCCCGCGTCTACGCCGACGCCGATCCCGCCGCCCGCGCGGAACTCGAATCGGAACTCAACTCGCTGGTCGAGCAATTCCACACCCACGCGGAAACGCTCAAGGCGTGGAACCTGGACCCGGGACGGGGGTACGTCGCCGCGGACGATCCAACGCGGCTGCTGCCTCCGGACGCTCCATCGGCGTCCAGAGACATGCTGAGCGAACTGATCTCCTCCGGGAGGGAGCTTCCTCCGCTGATCCGTGATCACCCCTCACTGCTCCGAATGATTGCTGAAAGCCCTCGGGCGATGGAGGGGCTTGTCAATCTCGTGAACAGCGCCCGGGACCTTCCGGGCGTGATCAAGGAAAATCCGTTCACCTTGTGGAAGATCGCCCAGGACCCCAAGGGGCTGGCGGAATTCTTCGACATGGTGGGCAGCGGCCGGGATCTTCCGGAGGTCATCCGGGACAGTCCCGAATTGTGGGAGTCCATTGCTCACAGCCCGGGAGGACCCTATGAGCTCTGTAAACTGATAAACGACGGCTATCGGCTTCCGGAGCCCCTGACCAGAGATCCGGAGCTGTTCCAGTTCATCGCGGACGACCCACTCGCGATAGAAGGACTGTTCCGCCTCCTGCGGCGTAGGGATGCGCTGAGCGACCGGGCCCAAAATCTTCTCTTCGAGGCATTGGTCACACATGGCGACGCCGTCATGCCGCTCCTCTATAACGTCGACAAGGGAAACCGGGGAAGCAATCGACTCAATACGCGGGAATTCGAGGTGCTGGTCGAGTCCCTGCATGCCTTCCCTGATGGGCTGGAAGGGCTGCCACGCCTGATCAATCTGGTGGAAAGAGGTACCCGGGAGCAACTGCAAGGAGCACTGGGAGAACTGAGAATCGCCGCGCGACTGCAGCAAGGTCTTCCGGAAGGCCAGACGGTCGAAGTTGGCCACCTACTCGGGGGCAAGAGTGCGGGCGACATCATTGTGCGAGGCCCGGACGGCGACATCGTGCAAATCGTAGAAGTCAAGAGCTACGACTGGTCAAAATACAACCCATCGCAACAGCGAGGCAAGGCGGAGGAATTCGCCCGTCAGCGGAACGACATGATCGACCGGTACGCCGAGGAGCTGGATCTGCCACGTGACAGAGTCGAATCGATGTACGGGATGGCCATCATCGGCGAGACATTACCGGAGTCACTGCTGATACGTCTGGCCGAGTTAAGCGTGCATCCGGACCAAAATCTGGCCGGGATCCCCAGCCGACTATGAAACGGATGAGGTGTTTCGTGCTGAGACGTGAGAGATCGGAGGGTTGTGCCGTGCAGCATGGCACCCAGCGCGGGCGAATCGAATCTTCTCCCTTTCACTGGGGCAGGCCCACCCGCCTCGGTAGAGTGTCGACATGCCCATGAAGAGCAATGATGTCCTGCACTTCGAGGCCGCTGTGCTGGACGACGAGCCGCTGCCATGGTGTGCCCTGAAGGTCGCCGACGTCATTTCCGCCCTCGCCGACGTCGGTCTGCATCCCGAAAACGAGCCGGATCCAGCGCAGTGGGCTGCCGCCGCCGAACGGACGCCTCATCATTTCCTGGGGAGATCGGGTCAATACGCACTGGCTCTTGGAGAATCCGGAACATGGTGGTGGGACACCCCTGCGGCGACATTGATGGAAAGCCGCTTCCGTAATCGACCTGAGGCCGTGGAAGAGCTCATCGAATCGGTGCGCGCGATCATCGAGGTGGCACCTCCGTATTACGGCTGCACATGGTATAGGAGTCGCCGCCACTCGCCTTGGTGGATGCTGACTCACCATCCGTTTCGAGCTTTGGAGGGGCGAGCGATGCAGTTCTTCAGTCGCCGCTATCTCGAAATCCACAACGGTGGTGCCCCGTATCCCGATCCTCCCGGACGCTCGTACTCCCTGGCGGACGGTCAGTTCCTCGTGGCGCCGTCGAGTGCATTCGGGGTGGGTGACAGGTCGCTCCTGCCCCTCACCGAATATTTTCAGGCCAGACTCTGATGGCCGTCCCGTCGTCTGTGGAGGGAATGCGAGTGAAGAACCACCTGAAAGGATGGGTGCCTGATATGCCCTCGGGCGGGACGGAAGGGGTGGACTCGGCGGCTCGTTTCGTGAAGTCGCTTCAGGCGGTTTTCGTCGCGGCCTCGGCGCAGGGAGACGACGCCCGGCGGATACGGGAGGAGGCGCTCGCCGCCGTCGCCGAGTGGGCGGATCCGCCCGGGGCGGCAGCGCCGGATGTCGATGTCTCGCACCTTGTGCGGGGCGTCTCCGCCGAGGACCGGGTGCGGCTCGGTGAAGTTCTGACCGTGATCGCGGAGTGGGTTCGCACGCCCGGAGAGGAGACCGGGCGCCGGGTGGATGAGGCGATCGCGCGGTTGCAGCGGGAGTTGGGGCCATTGATCGCACGGGATCGGGAGGCCGAGGAGGCGGCGGAGCGGGAGCGTCTGCGGGTTTCCGTGCGGGAGTCCATTGCCCGCCGTCTCCGTGAGTCGGGGGCCATCGGCCCGCGTGCCGGCGACTAGATCATGGGAGGGCTGGCAGGCTACTAGCCATTCGCCCGTGCTGAGCTGTCGAACTGTCCCAGTACGACCGAAGCGATCTCTTCTTCATCGTCAGCTGACGGTCCTGGGCCGTCCGGACTGACAGCGGCACGGTCGGAGAACAGAAGTTCCTTGAGTGACAGCCGCAGCAATCGTCCCCGGCTGTCCTTCAAGACCACCTCGTTGCCTGCCGTCGTCGAGGCATTCTCCACCACCTCGACGGTCTCTCCGTCGTAGCGGAAGCGAGTACCGACCCCGACCCGATCCCCCGCCCTGCTCATGCCGCCCGCCTCAAAACATGCGAAGGGCTCAGCGACCGATCAAGATCGGTAACGAGAGACTGTGGCCAGAGGCAAATGATGGATGGCGGAGCGGACTTGAGGCTCCGGACGATTCGGCAGACAGCACGGCCTGCCCCACATGGGACACCATCGAGCTCAGCTCCCCGAAGGTATTCCAAGACTTCGGGGCTGAATAGCCAGTCCCTTCGATAGCCCGCCAGCCAGCACGGACTTCCTCAGCCCGCCGCCTTTACCGTCAGCCCACTCGACATCGACCAGACCCAGATCCATCGCCACCCCCGGCTCTGCGTACCTGCCGAAAACGACCGTGACAGGTACCGCGAGAACCGGACCAGGAAAATGAGATCAAACCCTACGTACGAGGCGAACCCGTCGCTCAGCGCGCGACGCAATGAGAATCCGACAGCACGAACGAGAAGCAGTGAGAATCCGACAGCTTCAGTGCGACAGGACACCTGCAAATCCGCGAGACATGTCCCTTGGGACAAGCTTGGGACAGACTCGCGCGGAAAGGGACATCAAAACGCGGACCCTACAGCAGGCCGGTGAAGACGTGGTGCTCGGCTCGGGTATCCATCTTTATCTATAGCTGTCAAGTATCAGCCTGAGTCAGACGGCATGGCTGCCCCCAGGCACGTAAGGCACGTTCTCGGTCTGCTTGTGAGATGGCTTCTGGCCATTTCGGGGCACCTTGCTGACTAGATGACGATGGCGGTGAGGTGTCCCGAAAGAAGCACCCTGGAGCTGTTTCGAAATCCAGTGGACCCTCCGCCGCGGGCGAGGCAGAATCCGCGGGGAATCGGGGCGAGGGGGAGCTTGTTTGGACGTGTTCGCATGTGCCGGGTGTGGCACGGAGCTGACGGCGCCTTTGTCTCGGGTCGCCCTCCCTGTCCATACCCACCACGGGGGGTGGGAGGAACTCCATCCACCTCTGATGGAGCCCGGGGCGTACGCCGTCGATCCCGGGCCCACCGGACCGCCCTGGCGGTTGTGGGAGGAGGTCGGAGAGGACGGGGCCGCCCGGCAGGGCGTGTACGCGCCGGTGTACTCCGTCTCCTTCGGTGCGCGGAACAGGATCGTCATTGCCCCCGGCGACTCCCGGTCCATGGCCCTGATTCCCGAGAAGTGCGAGGGGTACTGCAAGGGTGTGGACGGCCGGGCCGGCCCCAATCTTGCCTGCGAGGGGTGCGGGCGGGCCGTCGCGACCCGCATGGACGACTGCGGAGTGTGGCAGACGGTGTGGCTGGAGCCCGACGCGGTCGCACGCCGCCCCTCCGGGCTCCCCGCCGGTCCGCCTCCCGACTGGGACGACCTGGAGCGCGTCGAGCACCGCGTCCCACCCGTCGAAGCCGACGGGTCGTGGAGCCGCCGCTGGGAGGCGGCGGTCGGCGTCGCGCTGGCCCACCTCGTGGCGGTCACCGAAGGCCGTCCGGTGACGCTCCCCATCGGCCCCGTCGCCGAGCTGCTTGGCCACGCCGTCGGTCGGTACCTCCCGGGCGGGCCCGGTGGCCGGTCTGTGGGGCTGGCCGGGCCGGGGATCCGAACGCCCCGGCCCCGTCCCGACGTCCTCTTCGTGCCCCGCCACCCCTTCACGGGCGCGCCTTGGCGCCGGCCTGGCGACGAGGGGGCTGTGGTGCCGCTGGACAGTGGGGTCTGGGCGTACCTCGCCCACCCGGGCGAGACCTCACCGATGCCTGCCACCGGCGTGCTCCCCGCAGGCGTCCTGCGTGACGACTACCCTCTGCCGCCGGGCCCTTGGTACCCGCTGACCCCCCACCACGGCGCCTTCAAGGACACCCTGGTCAGGCTGCCTGCCGTACGTTCACCCCGACTGCGCGGGTATCGCGACGCGTACCGCTAGGTGTTTTCGGTTCGGATCATGCGCCGGAGGCTTGCCCGGGAGGCAGCAAGGTCGTCATTGGCCTCGGCAAGTCTTCGTTCGAGTTCTTGCTTCTCGTGTTGAAGCCGGGTCAGCTGGCTGTTCAGCTCTGGGTTCTGGGCGGCCAGTTCACCGACTCGTTTCGTAAGGTCGGTGGCTTGTAGCTGGTCGAGTTGCCGACCGAGCTGACGCTGCACTGCTTCCTTGAGGTCGCTGACTTGGCCACGGAGTCGTTGGTTGTCGGCGCGTAGAACCTCGACAGCAGCCGGGGAAGAAGGCGGGAAGGAGGCCGCGCAACACGATCTTCGACGACCAGGGCGACAGGCCGGCCGCCGATGGCTGAGACCCCCGGTCGGCCGTTGGCCCGAAGTCTTGACCCGCTGGCCGGCGAGTCCATCGGCGGCTACCTGCTGCGGCTCGCCCACCGTCTCCGCCTCTCGCCGATCCGCCTGGCCCGGTTGACCGGCTGCACCAAGCAACCCTCGTCAACCCGGCTCGGCCGCAGACTCCTGCTGGACCTGGACATCCGTACCTTCGCGCGCGCCACCCGGTTGAGCGAGGACGAAGCAGCCGCCCTGACGCTGCTGACCTGGGCGGACCGCTATCCCCCGATCTGGCGGCTGACCAGCAGCACCATCGTCCGGCCGGTGCGCGACGACTGGCTGTTCAACAACGTCCCGCGATACTGCCCTCCCTGCCTCGCGGGTGACGGCACCACGATCCAGCAGCAGCACGGCGGCCCTTGGAAGAAGGCATGGCATCTGCCCATTGCCTTCCTCTGCCCGGTCCACCGGACGTTCTTGCAGGACGACTGTCCCCGAAGCCGGCCGTCCGGTCAAGCGGCCACCGTTCTGATCAGTCAGCCCGCGGACACGACCCTGCACCCCGCACAGTGCCGGCACCCGGCTGAGCGCGCGGGTCAGGGCAGAAAGGGGCCGTCCTGCGGAACCCGGCTGGACCACCTCGAAAGCACCGGCACTCCCTGCCCGAGCGAGGACATGCTCGGGGCACAGCAGCGGCTGCTCGACCTACTCGACGGCGACCAATCCGCGCAGGACGCAGCCTCGTTCTTCACCGATCTGCGGGTAGTCGCCTCGATCCTCTGCGCGTCCTGGCCGTTCAGCCGCGAGCTCATCGAGCCGGACTCCCAAGACGCGGTGGGCAGGCACGTCCAGGCCCTCGGCGCAGGGGCCCGCCCGGTTCACGACAGCCCTCCGCAGGACTCCGCCGCGGCGGCCGGGCTGCTGACGGCGGCCGTCCGCCTGCTTGATGAGCCCGATCTGCACGAACTTGTCGTCCATGCCCGAGCAGGCCGGCCCGGCAGCGCAAGCAGAGCCCCGTGGGTCCCCGTATTCGAGCGGAACGAGTCCGCCTGCTCGGAGGTGTTCCGGCAGGCGACGGCGCCCCTGACCCGCACCTACCGACGCACCGGCACGCGCGGCGGCCGGATCCCTCAACGCGAAGGCGGCTACCGCCCCGAACACATTCCTGCGTTCCTGGAGCAGAGCTGGTTCGACCGCCACCTCGCGCCGCTCCAGCCCGGTTCGCACGCCAAGCTGCTGCGTCGCCTCGGCGCGGTCATCCTTGTCCAATGGTCGTTGGGTGGTTCCATGGGCGACGCCGCCAATCTCCTTGGGATCAACCCGAAGGGAGGCCAGTACGCGTCCACCGGCGGGGTCTACCGCTGGGTCGAAGAGCAAGGCACCGCCCGCTTCACGACCGTGCTGCAGGATCTGGCCCAGGAACTGGATGTTGCCCCCACCCTGATCGACTACCAGTACCGCCGGTTGGTCCTCCGGAACTGGTGCCTGTCCCTGGACCTCTGGAAGGAGATCACCGAGCACCTCCCTCCTGTTCCCGGGCCGTTCCAACCGATCATGGGCGACCGGAAACGGCAGGAGGCATCCGCCTTCGTCTGGGCGAAGGTCACCCAGGGTGAGCCTCGCTTCGCGCCGCGACCGATCGAAGCAGCTCAACCAGATCCGATCCGCAATACGTGGCTCCAGCGCCGCAGTAGCACTTGGGCCAAACTCACTCGTCCAGACCCGATGGCCCACTACGCGGCCCTGCGCGACCTCCTGCTGCAACACGCCGGACATCTCACCCGCGAGATCGACAGCGATCCGGATGCTGCCCGGCTTCATGTGACTGCGCGTTCTGGCTGGTCCCGTCCGGCCTCGTAGGTGCCCGGTCAGAGACCGGATCAGTGCGGCGGTGATGCCGACAGACACGGAATCCCGGGCTGACGCGCAAATTGATGAAATTGGGGACCCCGGGGCCGCCAAGAACGGTGTCGTACGCGGCTTCGCCGGGCCCGTGGCAGCGATCCGGCACCAGTTTGCGACCTCGGGATCGACCCTCTCCAGGCAGGCTCTCACCCACCCGTCTACACACTTGGCAAATATGGTCTGACCTGGTGTTTTCCAGGGATTCGCCTAGGCTGAGGAGCTCTGCTGGACAGTATCGGAGGGGACATCATGAGCGAGGAAGCCAGCAAGTACGACGCTAGCCAGATCCAGGTGCTGGAGGGGTGGGAAGCTATCCGGAAGCGGCCCGGGATGTACATCGGCTCGACCGGTGAACGCGGCCTCAGTCACTTGGTGTTCGAGGTCGCCGACCGGGCTGTGAACGAGGTCCTGGCCGGCAACGCCAGCTGCGTCGACATCACTCTCACATCCGACAGCGGCGTGTGTGTCGCCGACGATGGGCGGGGCGTCGGCATCGACGAAGTGGGGGACACAGGCATCTCCGGCCTCGAAGCCTTGCTGACCCGCATGCAGACCGGGGCGGGGCCCGGCGGCCGCCACGATGTGACGCTCGGCTTCTGCGGGGTGGGACCCTTCGTTGTCAATGCCCTGTCGAGCCGGATGACGGCCGAGGTACGGCGTGGGGGAGCCCGTTGGGTTCAGGAGTACGCGCGCGGCGTGGCCGTCACCCCGCTCACCGAGGCAGGCACGTCTACCGGTAGCGGGACCACCATCACCTTCTGGCCCGACGCTGACATCTTCGGAACCGCGGAGTACTCATTCGACGGGCTGGCCGAGCGTTTCCGGGAACTGGCTTTGCTGAACCGGGGCTTGGGGATCTCTCTGACCGATCAGCGCCGACCGGGCGCGGCTCGGTCGGCGCGGTTCCGGTACCCCGACGGCGCGCGGGACTTCGTGGCCATCCTTGACGAGCAGAAGGAGGAGCCTGTTCATCCGAACATCATCGGATTCGAGCGAGAGGAACCGCGGATGGCGGGGACGGTGGAGGTGGCCCTGCGTTGGCGTGCCTCCCGTGTCGAGCGGGTCCGGAGCTTCGCCAACAGCCGGCCCACTGACGGCGGCACACACGAGCGCGGCTTCCGCGACGGAGTGGCGGCCGCAGTCACCGAATACGCACGGGAGCAGCGGCTGCTGACTGCGACGGATCCCGATCTTGACGCCGATCGGATCGGTGAAGGTCTGACAGCGGTCGTGTCAGTGAAGCTGGACCATCCCGAGTTCGAGGGCTCCACGCGCGGCTGGCTGGGTAACGCCGCCGTGCGCGTCTGCGTCGAACAGGCTGTCCAGGAACACCTCGGCAAGTGGCTGGGAGGACACCCGGAACAGGCCGCAGCCGTCATCGGCCGGATCATCCAAGGCGCCCGCCGGGACTGACCAGGAACAGGCCGCCCTTCCGCTGCCCGGGAATCGGGGCAGACAGGACGGCCTGCAGCACACGGCGGTCGCCCCTGAGCTCGAAGCCGCCCAGTGGCACGACACCTGAGCAGCCTAGAGGCCAGGGGAGGTCGCGCTTCTGCTGGGGCCGTGGGTGGACGACAGATCCCGAACCCGACAGTCGGCGCGATATTCCCCCAGAGCGAAGGGCCTACGTTCGTTACCCTGCCGCTCATGCCCAACGTCGCGAGCCCCGCAGACACCATGTTCGAGCGCCTCTTGTGCTGCGTCTGCGGCCAGAGCACCGCTGACGCCGACGACTACGTAATCCTTGGGGTCAGCGCCCCCGGCGTCCCGACCGAGCAGTGGCTTGGCGCCCATGCGGAACACCTCAACGGTGTCCTCGCCCGCGGCTTCTCGGTCGAGGTGCACAAGATGTGACCCTGGCGTGTGACAGCCTGGGCTGCTCAGGCCTGGGTCGATCAACCTTCAGCCTTGCTTCCTGGACACGGTAGTTGGCACCAGTGACTAAGCGTGAGCTGGTGATTCCCGGACGACGGGACACGCTTCTTGGAACCTTGTCAGTCTCGCCGGGGTATCTGCCGATCAACGTCGGCGTGAACCCCGCGCAGTTGCAACCGGGCCTTCAGGAACTCCATTTCCGACAACGTCCCCACCAGGCCGTCGCGGCAGAGTTCCCCGACCAGCTCGCGAGCCTGCGGCAACGGGGCCGCGGAGACCTCCCGAACGACCTTCAAAGCTGGGACGAGACTGGGAATCGGACCGGCCAACTGCAGTCTGACGGGTCCGTGCGCTGCGAGTAGGGCCTCCCGGACATCATCAGGTGCTCGTCCCGGGCCGGCGTGTTCGCACATGTAGGTGCCGCAGGCGTCGCACGAGAACTCCGAGTCCCACCACAACTCTTCGTGAAGGATGAACTGGTTCACCTGTCGCGTCGCCATGCTGCCGCACTCGCACCGCGAGGCGATCTTCGCGGTTTGACCGGTCACCCGAGCTCCCCGGCGTTCCACTCCTGCGGCAGATCCTCGCCGCAAAAGACACAGACGAAGTTCTCGTCCCGCACGATGTTGAGCTCCCGGCAGGAGCGGCAGCGGCGGAAGACCAGCTCGTGCGTGAACCCGGACGGGTGATGGATTCCGATCTGGTCCAGGGCTTCGGCCACGGCCAGCCATGAGCTGACGTCCGGGCAGTAGCCGGTCGACTGGTTACTGACCTCCTCGACCACCCATCGCCCGGACTCCTCACGGAAGCTCATCTCGCCAGCGCTCAGCACTTCTCCGCCGCCAGCACACACCACGTGCTCGCTGCGGCGCGGGGCCAGTCGCAGCACCCCGCCGCTGTCGACGACGAACGTGATCGGCTCGGCCAACTCATCCAGGGTCAGCGCAGAGACCCACTCGCCGAAGTCCTCCGACGAACGGATACTTCGACCCTCACTACCCTCCCGGACGAGCGCGTTCAGCTCCGCCGGACCTACATATCGATACCTCTGCCCCCGCGTCTCCACGCACACCAACCTAGCGGCTCTCGCAGCCAGCACCTGCACTTGCGGAGCGCCTCGTCGGGCCCCGGATCGCGCGGGCGGTCACCACCTCGACCGGAATCAGGTGACCCCTGCGCCACCGGAGGCTCTCGTGGCGGCCGACCGTCGGGCAGGGAACATGTGAGCGGGATCGGCGTCACGCCTCCTCCGGGAGCTTGGCGACGATCACGAGTCAGCTCGTCACCGTGACGTCGTCTGGCTTGGTCTGGGCGGTGGCCTCGGCGAGGATCGCCATCTTCTGCTCGTAGGAGCGGGCGAAGTCGCGGTAGAGGACCTCGGCCTGTTCGATCACTACGAGGTCCCGGCCGTCGAGCACCCGGCCGGTCCGGGCGGCGAACCGGCTCGGGCGAGGCTGCTCTGCACGAACGCACAATCGGGCGATGGCAGGTACTCCCGGTCGCGGCTGCTCACGCCAGCCTCTCCAAGCTACGGCCGGCGGGCTGACGCCCCGGCAGGAGCTGGGCTTGACCTGCCTCCTCGAACCCGTGGGATGGTTCTCGCGCGCTCTCGGTCGCGTAGCGGTGGAGAAGGCGCAGGCCGCGGTCCAGGGTGGCCGGGTCCTCCGAGAGATTGATCCGTAGCAGTTGCCTGTCCGGGTATAGCGTCTCCCAGGCGTCTGTGGTGCCGCCGTGGACGACGGTGGGGTTGAGTAGCAGCCCGGACCGGCCGCACTGCACCACCCATGGGAGGAAACTCTCCTGGGGGTGGCGGAGTTCAGCGAATGCGGAGTAGCCCGCGGCCGGTTCCAGGTCGGCGATGCGCCGCAGTGGGGAGCTGGGGCTGTCGAGGGTGCGGTTGTTGAGGCGGAAGCGTTCACTCATGACGGCCAGGTGGTCTCGGACGCTGCGGTAGGTCTCTTCGTCGGGGAGTGAGGGCAGGCCGGCTTCGTAGGCGACGTCGTGGGCGATCTGTACGAGCTTGCCCGTCTGTTCAGCGGGGGCTTCCAGCACGGCGAGGAGGGACGCGTAGAAGATCATGACGATCTCGCCGATGGGGTTGCCGCTCATGGCCATGCGCTCGAACCGGTCGCGGGCCAGGTGCTGCAGCAGTGCCTTGTCTCGGGTGACGATGACGGCCGCGCGGAGCCCGGGCAGCGAGAGGTCCTTCGAGGCGGTGAGGATCAGGGCGGCTCTGTCCAGGTCGGTGTCCTGCATGCGGTCGCGGAGTATCGCGATCGGGTGCGGTTGCCCCGCGCTGATCTGGAAGGGAGCGTCGATGAGCGTGAAGTGCGGCTCGGCCCCGTCGGGCAGGGTGTGGCGGGCGCCGGTGACCCCGTTGGGGAGGACTTCGACGAGACAGGTACGTGGGGGCAGGGCGGCACCGGTGGGATGGACGGCACCGTCGTGCCGGTAGTAGCCGGTCACAGGCGCTCCCCAGCGGACGGCGCACTGGTCGAAGGCGTAGTAGTTCGGCAGGGGCAGGACCAGACCGTGTCCCGACTCGGCGAGGTGGGCGATGCTCAGGCTGATGGCTTCGGTGCCGCCGCGGGTGAAGAAGATGTTCGTGGCGTCCAGCTTCATGTTCAGGTGGGTGCCCAGGAGGTCGGCCATCGCCTCCCGGGCAGCGGCCGGACGGGGGCCGGCGTATGCGGAGAAGGTGCCGTCGCGGATGAGGCGGTCCAGCAGCGCGGAGAGGTAGCGGGCGAGGTCCGGGGAGGGCGGGAAGCGGTTGCAGCCCTCCCCGAGCTCGATCGTCGTCCCGGCTGCCGAGGCGATGTTCTCGCGCAGTGCGCCGAACGCGGTGAGGCAGTCGGCCTGGGCGGGGGTGGTGTCGTGCACGGGTGCTCCGGTGCGCCATGGGCCGTGGCGTTGTCGGGCTTCCGCGGTGCGGACAGCGGTGAGGTTACCGGATCGGCAGCGCTTTGGGGGCGGTTGTGCCGAGAGGAGAGACTTCGTGGAGCGCCGGGTGCTGGCCGCGTGAGGGTGGGAAATCCTGGAGAAGGCGGGCGGCGGTGTCGAGGTCGGGTGTGTCGGTGTGCCGGTTTCGGCGCACCCAGATGGCATCGATGCCTGCGCGGCGGGCCCCGGCGGCATCGGCTTCGCGGTTGTCGCCGATCATGACGAACTGGTGAGCGGGGCCCGCGGACGTGCGGGCGAGCCGGAATGCGTGCGGATGCGGTTTCTCGTAGCCGCAGGCAGCGGAGTTGATCAGCGCCTGGAGCCGGCTGTCCAGGCCGAGGGCCGCTACAAGAGTGGGTAGTTCGGGGACGTGGTTGGACAGGAGTACGTGCTGCCACCCCTGGGCGGTGAGCAGGTCGAGGACGCGCAGGGTCTGGGGATAGAGGCTCCACGCGCCGGGGTCGGTGTAGGTGGCGCGGGTCGCGGCTGCCGCGGTCTGGGGATGGGGTACGCCGAGGCGGGTGAGAGCCGAGGTGATGACGGTGGTGACGTGGTCCCACCAGGCGTCGGGGTCGGTGAGGTGCGGGTGGGGCTCGTGGGCGGCGTGCCAGGGAAACCCTGTGGCGAGAGCCTCGAACATTTCGGAGAAGGCCCAGTGGTGACCCGGCTGTTGGACGTCCAGGATTTCAAGGAGGCATTCGGCCCAGGTTCCGTACCGGTGGTGGCCGAGGGTGCCGTCGAAGTCCCATATTGCGATCTTGGCCCCGGTCACCACAGGTCCAGCGCTTCCAGGACGTGCGCGGGCCTCGGCAGTGGGGCGGTGTACGCAGCGGTGAGCAGGTTGTCGGGAAGGTCTGTCTTCGTGTCGAGTTTGATCATCTCGCGCCAGCGCAGGACCTGCGGCCATTGCTCGGCCCAGGCCGGGCGGATCTCGTTGGCGGGGATGTTCTCGAGCCGGCGGCCGTCGGCCAGCAGGCGGGCGGCGGTCTTGGGACCGATGCCTCGGACGCCGGCGATGTTGTCGGCGGGGTCGCCCATCAGAGCGCGGAAGTCCGGCCACTGCTCGGCGAGAACACCGTAGCGGGGGAGGATGTGCTCGCCTGCGGTGTAGCGGCGGTCCTGGGCGAGGCCGGTGTTCAGCAGCCGCACGCTCGGGTCGGCCAGGAGCTGGATGTAGTCCTTGTCGGTAGTCATGACGTCGACCGCGCGGCCGTCGGCGCGGGCGCGGGCGGCCAGGGTCGCGATGACGTCGTCCGCCTCGCAGCCGTTCTGTTCGATCCACCGGACGCCGCTGTGGTCGAGGGCGTTCTTGACCAGGGCAAGGGACTCGATCAGCCCGGGCTCCGGCGCGGGCCGCTGTGCCTTGTAGGCACTGTCCTGTCCGGCGCGTGCCTGTGAGCCGTCCTCGGCATCGAAGACCACAAAGATTTCGAAGCCGGGGGCGTGCTGGGCCTGGGCCTTGCGCAGGAGTGCGGTGAACCCGAAGACGCCCGTACGGTCGACGGACTTGTCCCGGCTGGTGATGCGGGCGGCGAACCCGTACCAGGCGCGGTGCAGGAGGTAGTGTCCGTCGACGAGCAGCAGAGCGGTCATGGCGTGGCCTCCAGGGGGCGGGGCGTGCTGGTGGGTGCCTGTGACCGCGGCGTACGGGCATCCGTTGCCGGATGACCAGGGAGTGTAGCCACCGGGGCGGCGTGGGCCCGCCAGAACGTGGTCAGCAGCGCGGCGAGGTGCTGGGCGGCGTCGCGTTCGGCGAGGACTCGCCGGTGGGCGGCTGTGCGCAGGTGTACGCGCTGCTCCGGGGTCAGGGCGAGGGACCGTCGCAGGCCGTCGGTCAGGGCGCCGGGAACAGATGGGGCGTAGAGCAGGCCGTTGTGGCCGTCGGTGATCTGTTCGGGGAAGCCGTCAATGTCCGGGGCCAGGACCACGGCTCCGGCGTGCTGGGCCCACAGCCCGGTCTCGAAGACCACGTTGGCCAAGGTCTCTCCGCGGCTGGGTACGGCCAGCGCGCGGGTCTGCGGCCAGGCGGCGAGCGCGCGGGGTACGTCGCGGTCGTAGCGGCCGATGATGGTGGTGCTCAGCCCGAGCTCGGCGCTGCGGTTGCGGTAGTCGTCCAGGAGGGCGGCGCGTTCGTCATCGGTCGGGACGGCGACCATCGCGAGATGAACTTGGTCGCGCAGGGGCGCGAGGGCTTCGATGAGGAGGTCGAGGCCCTTGGTGTGGTCGGTGCGGCCGATAGCGGCGATGACAGGGCGGTCGGCGGGGATGCCCAGGCCGCGCACGATGCGCGCGGCTTCGGTGGGGGCCGGCGGGGTGAGGTCGGCGACGGTGAGGTGGAGACCGGAAGGCCATGGCCGGAGCTTGGCCGGGTCGAGTCCGTACTGCTGCTGGAGGTGACGGGTGAGGAAGTCGCCGATGCCCGCGACCCAGGCGTGGGGATGGCGGTTGGCGGCGGCGATCGCCTCTTCCTCCCAGGCGATGCGGCCGGGGTCGGGGTGGGGGCGCTCGGTGATGCGGGCGGTCGAGAACAGGGCCAGCAGAACGTCGACCGCCGGGTGGGCGCCGGCGTGGTGGGCGAGACCTGCGAAGGGTGTGTCGACGCCGATGGCCAGAACCCTCTCGTGCCGGTCGGCGAGGGTTTTGGCCGCGCGGCCGGCTTCGCCGGACAGGCGCCGCCAGGTCTCCCGGCACCAGAAGGGGCGGCCGGTGTCATAGGGCAGGGCAATCACTTCGCCGCCGAGCGGTTCGACGACGCGGCGGGCGTAGAGGAGGTCGGCCTCGTTGTAGCCCCAGGTGTCCGGGCCCGGTTCGGGGACGGCTAGGTAGGGCGTGAAAGCACCCGCGTGGGCGCTCAGGCGGGCATGGTGACGGTGGAGGGTGGCCAGGAAGGTCTTGGTCTGCCGGCCGATGCCGTTGGTGTTGTTGGCGATACCGTTCACGGCGCAGTACAGCAGCGCCTTGGTCGTGGACACGGAAGTGTCTCCCTTGGGGTCAGGGTCAGCCAGCTGCGTAGAGGTCTTCTGGGTTCGGGCGCCAGATCTTCGACTTCGCCGGGGCCGGTGCCATGCCGTGTTCGGCGAGCAGACCGGCCAGATGCCCATAGGCGAGCTCAGCCTCGGCCTCGGTGGGAGCGAACAGCGTGTAGTTGTCCGTCATCCGCACCGTGGTTTGCCCAGCCAGCTGCTGGTCAACCGGGGTCATCCGGAGGTTGGTCAGCATCGGGCTCAGGCCGCTGCCCGGCGCGAGCGGGTCCGGCAGCGCGCTCAGGATGCGCCGCAGCAGCGTCAGCACGCTGCCGTCGTGGACGAAGCGGGCAACGGAGGTGACCGCGTCCTCCAGGGCGACGCCTCGGCTGGCGGCGGCGACGTCGATGTCGGCGACCCAGATGAGGCCGGCGGCCAAGTGGCGGGCGGCGGCTGCGACCGCGAGGGGACGCCCGGCCCGCCGGTGCCAGCCGAACATCCACGGCGGGTAGGCGTCTCGCTCCAGGACGGGCTCGATCGCATTGCGCAGCGCCCGGTGGACGATCCGGTCAGTGACCGTGGGAATGGTGATGGTGTGGTGCTTGCCCCAGGCTTCGAACTCCTCGGTGCGCAGCGGTCCGGGCCGCCATGTCCCGTCGGCCAGCGTCGCGGTGAGTGCGGCGATGCGGGCTGGCATGTCACGGCGGAAGGTCTTCCAGGTCATGCCGTCGGCGCCCGGGGAGCCGGTGCGGCCCATGCACTGGCGGGCGGCCCGTTTGAGGGCGCGTTCGTCGACGGCTTGGCGCATCAGCGAGTGCGCGGCCGTGCGACTGGTCACCGCGGCGATCCGATGGTGGCGGCGAGGAACGCATTGGCCACAGCCGCCGGGGTGTGGTCTGCGATCTGGTGCGGGCCGTGCTGGGAGGCTACGTGGTAGGCAGCCCGGTCGCCGAGCAGGCCCGTGAGGCCCTGCCACAGCACACCGGGCCCGTCCTCCAGGGCAGTCATTCGCCCGGCCGGGCCGGTGAGCGCGGGCAGGTGACCGAGCCCGTAGCCGACGACCGGGGTACCCACGGACAGGGCCTCTGCGGCGACGTTCCCGAATGTCTCCGGGCTGGTTGAGGAGATGACGGTGGCGGACGCGTCGGCGAGAAAGGCGGGAACCTCCTGCCAGGGCAAGGCCGGGAGGATCTCGACCGCGGGGAGGCCGGCGGCCAGCTCCCGGCACTCGTTGATCACCTCGTTCTGCATGCCTGGCCAGTACTCGAACCCGGCCTCGGCCAGCACGATCTGCACCGGCCGTCCCAGGCCGGCCGGATGGGCCTTCAGGAGTTCGGCGATGCCCTTGTGCGGTTCGGCCCGGGCCACGATCCGCACCGGGCCGCAGTTGCGCAGCGTTTCGCGCGCGGCCGGCGTCGGCGGGGTCAGCGTGTGCATGAGGGCGTTGGGGACCACCGCCCACGTGCTGGTGTCCACGCCTTCGCGGGCCAGTTCCTCGATCATGAAGGCACTGACCGTCAGTACCCGGCCCGGCTGGTGGCCCAGGCTCCGGTAGAGAGCGGCGTCGGTGCGTGGGACGTGCACCATAAGTGCGGTCGCCATGCCGGGGGGCGCGGGGCTGAGGTAGCCCAGCCCCCACACCGCGTCCACCCAGCACACCAGGTCCACCTTGTGCCTGGTCAGGAGCTGGCGGACCTCGTCCTGTACGGGGGCGGGATCGGTGAGGAGCGCGGTGAGGTCGTCCTCCAGTGCCGGGCGGGGCAGGGTGAGGTTCTGCAGGCGGAGCAGGTCCTCGCCGTCGGCGGTGGCGGCCGGTCCGGCGGCGATGATCAGGGCGTGGTGGCCGAGTTCGCGCAGGCCGGCTGCGAGAGCGGCGATGGAGCGTTCGATCCCGGCGGGCTCGTTCGGGTTGTGCGTCAGCAGGACGAGGGCGATGTTCATGGGGTGGCTCCACTGGTCGGCGGGGTGGGGGCGGTGTCACGGACGGGCCGCAGCCCGATTCCGGGTGAGGAGACGTGGGGCGGGATGTCGTTGGCGTGGGCGCACTCTGCGTACTGGGCCAGGGAGTTGTAGGAACCGCCCCGGAGCAGTGCGACGCGGTCGCGGCGCCACGGGGCTGTTGTCCACTCCCATACGTTGCCGCCTACGTCCCAGATGCCGTCCGGGGTGCGGCCGGCGGGGTGGGCCCGAACCTGCGTGGGTCTTCCCGGGCCGAAACCCCGCAGATTGGCATGCCCGGGGCCGGGCACCTGCCGGCCCCAGGGGAAGCGGCGGGCGCCTCCCGCAGCCATCCACTCCCATTCGGCGGACGTAGGAACCCTCGCGCCGAGCATGTGTGCCAGCTGCGCAGCATGGACCAGTGTCAGCCCGGTGACCGGCAGCCCGTCCACGCACAGTGGTGTCGCAGCCCACCACAGGTGAGCCACCTTCTGGGAGGGGTGCCACTCGCCGTCCGGAACCTGGCCGCCGGATATCCGGATCCACTCCACGGGATCGAGTTGGGCCGCTACTGTGGAGCTGTCCCGGGCAGCAGGCACGTTCCCCGGAGGAAGAACCGGTCCGCTCACCAGCACACGCGGGCTTGCCTCCAGCGAAAGACGGCCCTGTCCGGGCTCCGGGCGTCCGCTCACCGGAGCTCAGTCCTGGCGGCGATGGCGAGCAGCTGGTTCCCGGGGGCGCCACCGTCGGCGAACGCGCCGCTGAAGTTGTGGCTCAGGGTGCGGGCTTGGTCCTGGCGCACGCCCCGCATACTCATGCACAGGTGCTCGCCGTCGGCGACCACCCCGACATCGGCGGATCCGGTCGCCTTGGCAATATCTGTGGCGACGCCGTCCACGATTCGTTCCTGCAGCTGGAGACGGTGCGTGTGGGCGGAGACGATCCGGGCGAACTTCGACAGGCCCAGCACACTGCCGCAGGGCCGGTAGCCGATCAACAACTCCAGCTTCATGGGCATCAGATGATGCTCACACAGGCTCCAGGCGATGATCCCGCGCACGACGACGATCCGGTCGGTGTCTGCGACCAGGTCTTCTTCGAAGGCGGTGTCCGTGCGGCCCGGGTCGTGGTCGATGAACTCCTGCCACCAGCGGGCGACTCGTTTCGGGGTACCCCGGAGGCCCTCGCGCTCGGGGTCCTCTCCCACAGCCAGGAGCAGCTGCCAGTAGAGGGCGGCGACTTGTTCGACGTTCACTTGCGGGCGCGGTAAGGGGCTGGTTGGGTTCGTCATAGGGCGACAGCTTTCGTCTCGGTCCGTGCGCCGGCACGGAGAATGGAAAGAGCGTTGGGGCCCTCGTGCAGGAGCAGATCCAGGGCGCTCAGGCCGGGGCGCCATCCAGGTGCGGTGCCGTACTCGGGGTGCGAGTAGGTGGCGACCTCGACAGTGATGGCGTGTTCGGCCAGGCGGCCGAAATCCAGGTAGGCCGGTGCACCGGTTCCCACACGCAGGCGCGTCGCGCTCCGCTTGCGGCAGAGATCGATCAGCATGTCGGTCTGCCACCCGGCCGGGGCAAGCTCGCTGGTGCGGACCATCGGCAAGGGCAGCCCGAAAGCATCGAGCATCACCCGCAGCAGGGCCTCGTTCAGGCCTGCAAGATGGGTCCACGGCGTGCGGTAGACGGCATCGAGGGTCTCGCGGAGATCGGGCCAGTAGGGGGCGCGGGCGTAGGTCTGGGCGAGGCTGCGCCAGTGCCGCCCGGCCCAGGAGCCGTCGGCAATCCGGGTGTCCGCGATGCTCTGGCCGAAGTGGCGTCGCACGGGCACGGTCAGCCGGACCGGCCCCGCGTTGCCGCGGATGTGGTTGCGGTTTTGCCAGCCGCGCTCGGCGAACTGGACGTGATCGAGCAGGACCAGTTCCTCGGCGCCGAGCAGGCGAGAGAAGTAGCCGGGCCAGGGAAGATAGGCCGGCTGGTGGGCAACCAGAACGTGTCCGTCCATCAGCAGGCCATCCGGTAGGCCACGAACACCTCGGCCCGCTCGGTGCCGCACCCGGCACCGGCCACGGAGTCGGCCGCCCGGATCTGCCCCAGGGAACGAGGGTGGTCGTGATCGCGCAGCTCGCGGGCGTAGCAGGCCAGGGCTTTGTCCTTCACGGCCGCGGTGCTGGTGATGTCCACCCAGACGGTGGCGCGCGGCGGTGCCGGGCTCCAGGCGTGGTCCTCCGGGCCGTGGAAGCCGAGGACCATCTGGGGCCAGTGCCGCAGGGAGCCGCTGGGCCGCGCCGCCGCGTAGGCGGCCTGGTGGACGACCTGGTGGTCCTGGTGAACGGATCCGGCCGCCGGGATGAGGAGCGCGGCCGGCTCCAGCGCCGTCAGGGACAGGTCCGGGCCGGCCTCGATGAGGCGGACGAGATCCGCGCTGTGTCCGGCGAGGTTGGTGGCGCGGCTGTCGTCGCTCCAGACGATGGTGCGACCGCTGACGCCGAGGACGTCGCAGGCAGCGTGGAACTCCTCGTACCGCAGCCGGCTATTGGTGGGGGTTCCCCAGCGGGGCTGGGTCATACACGCCACGGCCAGGACGTGCACGTTGATCCCGGCGGCGGTCATGCGGGCGATGGTGCCTCCGGCTCCGAGGGTCTCGTCGTCGGGGTGCGGGGCGACGGCCAGGACGTGGTCGCCGGGGTTCAGGCCGAGCATGGGCCTGCCTCCTCTTGATCCGTAGAAGGGCAACGGGCGCGAAGACTGTTCAGGTGCGGGGCGGGAACGGCCTTGAGGAGCTGCGCAAGCCGGTAAGCGGGGGCAGGAGCTCGGAGAGGTGACCGGATTCCGGCTCGGGCTCCCAGGGGAAATGCACCCAGTCGGCGACGTCCCAACCCCACCTGTCGGGCAGGAAGTCGGAGCCCTCGTTGCGGCAGAGCACCGCGGTGCGGATCCTGGCCGGGCGTACTGAGGCAGTGAGCATGTCCTCGACGGCGCGCAGCGTCGCCCCGGACCCGCAGATGTCGTCGACGACCAGCAGCGGGGCACCGTGGGGGAGCTGCGTGACCGCGTCCCCATTGTGGTCGTCGTCGAGGAGGACCCGGCCGGTGGCAGGCTGCTGGATGCCCTCGCTCACGTTGTGCCGGGCCCGCACAACGGTGGCCGGGATGCTGAGTTGTTCCGCGACGATCTCAGCCAGGCGGATCCCACCACGGGCGATCCCGACGACGGCTACAGGCGCGTCCTTGGTTTCTCCTTCGGCGATCAGGCATGCAGCGGTGAGGAACTCTCTGTGGGCGAGCCGCCAGATGCGGCGGTTGTCGAAGACACGCTTGGTCACGGCCAGCTCCAGGAGTCGAGGATGGTGTGGATGTCGTCGTGGCGGCCCATCGGGTCGCTGATCAGGTGCGTTCGCGGGACCTGAATTGGGCCCAGCACGCGGGCGTACGGCGGCTCCATCAGCAGCAGGGCTCCGGTGGAGGGAAACCGGGCCAGATGCCGGCGCAGTCCCGCAGGCGCAGTCCCGCTCAGGGCGCTCGCCTGCTCCGCGGTCATGGGCTGCTCGTAGGTGGTGACAAGGGTGTCGGCGGTGACCAGCCCGTGCAGGGCCGACAGCACCAGAACCCGGCTCCGCACGGTGCTGTTCGCGGCGACCCGGTCCCGGATCAGCGGGACAACCCACCCTTCGTAGAGATCGAGCGCAGGAATGGGGCTGGAGGTGACGCGCTTTTCCTTGCAGCACGCCACGACCACGAGCCCGTCAGTGGCCTGTTCAGCGGCCACGTTCGTCACCCCACAGCAGCACGTGCAAGCGGGTGCCGAGCCGGTAGCCCCGCGTCCGCACGGCGTCTTCCAGAGCACGCATTCCCGCGAGGATGGTCTCGGGGTCCGTGCCCTCCGGCATCACCGAGATGTCGGTCAGTCCGTAGGCGTCCTCCAGCGCGGCGACCTCCGCTACCTCGCCGGGCTCGGAGACGACGAACTTGAAGCGTGCCCTTCTGGTGTCGACGAAGGCCCGCAGGGCCTCGGGAACGAGCCGTCGGGTCTCTGGCATCCCCGCGCCGAACCGGGACAGCTTGGGCGAGACATTGAAGTACGGTCTGGCCGCCACCAGGTCCTCCGACGGGGCGATGGTGCCGTTGGTCTCGATCTCCACCATCCGCCCGGCAGCCCGAAGTCCCTGGACCAGCGCCGTCACGCCGGCCATCTGGACCAGCGGCTCGCCACCGGTGACAACCACGAGATCCTCGGGCTGGTCCAGAGCCCACGCCAGCAGCTCCTCAGCACTTTCATAATGGGCCTCTTTGCGCAGGTCATAGCGGGTGGTGTCCCACGTGTAGGGGGTGTCGCACGGGGAGCAGACGAGGTTGCAGAGTGCGAGCCGGATGAAGCAGGCCGGCACCCCGGTGCTGGAGCCCTCACCCTGGACCGTGCTGCCGAACTTCTCGGAAACCCGGATTCGTAACCCGACGCGCGGCAGCGTGCTCACGCGGTGCCTCCTGCGTACTCGGCCCAGCTGGTCTCCGTCTCCGAGACCCGCGCGCACACGCCGCCTGCCGGGGCCCTGTCCGCCAGCCACTGAGAGAAGTGCTGGGCGAGATTCTCCGAGGTCGGGTTCAACCCGGGGATCACCTCGTTCAGAACCCGGCCGTTCACGGTGCAGCGCAGCTCCTCGCCCAGCAGTACGAGAACGTCCCTGAGCCGGGGGACGGCGGAGGCGGGCACACTCAGCACGTAGGAGTGGCCGTGTAGATTCCCGCACGGGTGACCTTTGCGCAGCCCATGCAGCTGGTGCGATGCTCCGAAGGCGATGAACGCGTCCGACGGGGGAGCCTGCGGCCTCCCGGTCTGCACGCGGACCGATTCCACTACGGACGCGACGTCGGGCGGCAGGTTTTCGCGCGCCCACACAACGAGGTGCTCGGCGATCCCCTCGTCGGAGACGTCCTTGACCGACTTGTTGAGGACCTGGTGATCCAGAGCCCCATTGATGTACTTGTCGAGATGGGCCAGGTCGCCGAAGTCGGCGACGAAACCGACGGGGCTGAGCACCGGGGACGACAGCACAGCTTCCGCGGTGAACGAGTGGCCATCGAAGTCACCATTGGCCAGCTGCCGGGTGGCCTCGAAGCGGAATCTCTTCCCGATCCGGTACATGGGCAGGGGGCTGGTCACTGGACTGTTCCCTTCTGCGGCGGCGCATAGACGGTGGGGTCGGCCACCTCGGCCTCGGCGAATGCCTCCCGGCGCTCGACGCAAGTCCCGCAGGCACCGCAATGCACGTCGCCGCCCTCGTAACACGACCAGGTCAGCCCGAAGGGCACACCCAGACGTGCACCCTCGCGCACGATGTCGGCCTTGGTGAGATCCAGGAACGGGGCGACAAGCTGGAAGCCGGGGGCGATGTGCCCCTCGTTCCCGGCCTTGATGGATGCCTGGATGAGGGTGAAGAACTCCGGCCGGCAGTCCGGGTAGATTGCGTGGTCGCCGGAATGCGCACCGAACGCGACAGCATCAGCCCCCAAGGCGACCGCCGAGCCGGCCGCGATCTCCAGCATGATCGCGTTGCGGTTCGCAACGACCGTGCTGCGCATGGTCTCGGCGCGATAGTGCCCGTGAGGTACCGGGACAGTCGGGTCGGTCAGGGCGGATCCGCCCAGAATCTGGCCCAGCGACGTCAGGTCCACGATGTCGTGGGCCACGTCCAGCCGAGCTGCCAAGCTGGCTGCGTGGGCCAGCTCCTTGACGTGGCGCTGCCCGTAGTTGAACGAGATCAAGTTCACGACGACGCCCTCGTCGCGGAGCTTGTAGGCGGTGACGGCGCTGTCCAAGCCGCCGGAGAAGATGAGCACCGCGTGACGCGGTAACACTGTTTGAGGCATGGATGTGCCTTTCCGAGGTCCCCCGGATCATGTCCGGGGCAGTGGATTTTCTGGACCTGGGGCTTGCTTGCCTGGGAAGGAGTCGCTGGTTGTGCTTCGGTGTTGGAGGCGCCAGTGATCCCCGCAGTCGTGTCAGCCGCTGGTCTCGCTGTGACCGTGGAGGTCCATGAGCTTCCTTCGTGAAGTGGGGACGAGTCGGCTTGGGCCGCCGGACGAATTCACACAGGAGCCGGCCACCGGACCCGAGCCCTGGAGGGCTGTGCGCTCGCACGTTGCTTCAAGGCGAGAGCAGACCGGCGGATCAGGAGGTCCAGCTCGCGGTAGATGCTGTCTCTCACGATGCACGGTCGAGTGACTGCCCGTCATTGCCGGTGTGGTGTCGAAACATTGACGGCCCGACGCAATGTCCTTCGGCTTCCACACGGACCGGGACGGGGCCAAGATGAGACGAAACGACAGAGGGGCGGGCAGTGGGCGGAGTTACCCGAGATCGTCGCGCGGAGATCCAGCGGGAGGCATCCCGGATCCGCGCTCAGTGCCAGCGGGACGGGCACACCCAGGAACGAATCGTCACCACCCTCCGGACGGCGCTGCCGGAGCTCACGGCCCTGGAGGCGTGGCGTCTGGCGCTGGGGTGGTCGCGGCCCCAAGCGGTCCGCGAGGTAGCCGCTATCTACCGGGCTGACGGCCTGCGGCCGCCCGGTCTGACGCAGGCCACTCTGTGCCGGTACGAGCACGGGCAGGAGCAGCCCGGAGACGAGTACCGACTGATGATTTCCCGCGCGTACGGGGCCAACCCCGACCAACTCGGGCTCGCGACAAACTGCCTGTGGTGCAGCACCTGCGCATCCCCGCCGCCGCTCCACTACGGTCAGCACCAGCGCGAGGAGACGATCACCGGCCGAAAGGGACCTATGACAACCGCCAGCGGGCTGCCCGCCATCCGCGAATCCGTGCAGTGGGCCGTCCTGGACGCCCCGGGCGGCTCCCCGGCCCTTGTCACCCTGGCTGAGGCGGCCGTGGAGCACTACGCCCTCAACTACAGCAAGCACCCCCCAGCTGTCCTGCTCGAAGAAGTCCGCGAGACCCGCAACCTGCTCTCCACCGCGATGGCCGGAGCAGACCGTACGGTCACGGAGGGCCTGCGGCGGCAGGTCGGATGGCTGTCCGCGCTTCTCGGCAACCTCGCCTACCACCTTGACGATCGTGCTGGAGCCCGAACCCATCTCACCCTCGCGGGCGCCCTTGGCGAATCCACCCGCGAACCGGCACTCACGGCCTGGTCCAGCGGCGCACTGGCCATGGTCGCCACCGCCCGCAGGGACTGGGACCACGCCCGCGAGCACGCCAGATACGGCCTTCAGCATGCACCCGCGGGCCTGCGCCGCGCACAGCTCCTGGGCTGGGCCCTGCTGCCCACCCTTGCTGCCACACAGCAGGCGTCGGAAGCGGACGACGTCGTCAGCGAAAGCGACGAGATCATGCGCTCCGCCATGGAACTGCCCGGTCGCTTCGGGTACGACTGCGCCGAGCACCGTCTTCACGTCGCCGAGGCCAACCTGACCCTCGAACGCTTCGGCCGGGCCGCCGACGTCGCCCGCGAATCGATCGCCGCCGCCCCCGCCGAGACCCCGGCGTGGGTAGCGGCCACCCTGGTCCTCGCGCTCGCCGAGGCCCGCGACTCCCCGGATCAGGCGGCCACTCGAGCCCTGGGCGTGCTCGACCAGATCCCTCCACCACGGCTCCGAGCGACCGCCCGAGACCGTCTGACACGACTCGGACGCTTGCTCGATACCTCGACGGCCGGCTCGGCCACCGAGCTGGCGGAACGCCTGCGCACTCTTCCGGCCCCGATCCGTGCCGACGGAACAGCCGCGTAGCCGCCCAGCACGGTCGCAGCGGGGCACGGAATCCTGCTCGCCTACAAGGGGCACGGCCACCTCAGCCGCCGCGAACCCGAAGCCGCGGGCGCCGACGCACTCGAAGCCCTCGCGCTGGCCGAGTGCATCGGAGCGCCCCGCTGCGCCCAACTCGTGCCCGCACTGCTTCATGCGGTTGCCTGACCTCCGGGACGCAAGAGTGTCTGCGCCGCCGATGCTGTGGGCCTCGAAAGACGTCCGCCCCCTCCTGGAAGCCCACGGCGTTCACATCCCTGCCTCGACCGCCCGTTTCCGCACACCAGCTGACATCGCGAGGTTCCTCGACCCCGACAAAACCAAGATCAAATCGACGTGTTGATTCCCGGCAAGCCCTAAGCTTGGCGTTTATCGTCCGTGGTCGAACGTAGCGTCAAACTTGGTGTCGCTTTCGGCTGAGTGCCTGACGCGAGAGCGACCTTCGCCTGATCCT
>NZ_JBIWKI010000065.1:0-9617 GCF_044765565.1 Streptomyces sp. NPDC102437
CTCCGGCGGGTAGTTCTTCATGACCACGAGATGTCCGTTCTCAGATCCTCAGGATCCAGTGTCTCGTGTGTCCAACATCCGGGGTCAAGGCCCGGCCTCTGCGACGCAGCCGTCGTTCTGGTCTTTGGCGCAGTTGGAAGGGCTTCCGCGTCGCGGCGTGGTGGAGGACGTGACAGGGCTGTTCGAGGCGTTGCGGCGGGTTCGGTATGAGTGGCGTCTGGGGCCGGGGGTGACGTGGGAGTCGATCGCGGGTGAGATCGCGTCCGTGGGAGGGGGGCGGGTTCTGACGATCGTGAATACGACGCGGGATTCGGCGCGGCTGCATCGTCTTCTGACGGGTGCGGGTGGTGGCGGGGTGCGGGTGGCGGCTCCGGTGTGGCATTTGTCGACGAGGATGACTGCGGAGCACCGGCGTGAGGTGATCGGGCATGTGAGGGGGGAGCTTGCGGCTGGGCGGTCGGTGCATGTGGTGTCCACGTCGTTGATCGAGGCGGGTGTGGATGTGGACTTTCCTCGGGTGTACCGGGCGTGGGCGCCGGCGGAGGCGCTGCAGCAGGCGGCGGGCCGCTGTAATCGTGATGGTCGTTTGTCGGAGGGGACGGTTGTGGTGTTCCGGCCGGTTGACGGTGGCGTTCCGAAGGATTTGTCGTATAAGGCGGCGATGGATGCGTGTGCGGAGTTCTTCGGGCCGGATGCTTCGGCTCCGGATGATCTGGATGCTTTGGGCCTCTATTACGAGAAGCGCTGGGCGTTGCAGGGTACCGATGGGCGGTCGATGGGGGAGGGGGTTCAGGAGCTGCGCCGGAGGTGGGACTTTCCTGCTGTTGCGGATGAGTTTCAGATGATTGACAGCAGGTATGCCCAGTCGGTCGTCGTGATTCGTCCGGAGAAGTCGGATGAGGAGCGGGACATTATCGAGTCCGACATTGCTCTGCTGCGTGGCCGCTTCCCGTCGGGGCCGGGGCCGTTGCGTCGTCTGCAGTCGCACATGGCGACGTTGCCTAGGTACGAGGTGGCTGCTGCGGTGCGTGCGGGCCTGGCTGAGCCGGTGATCGGTGATCTTGTTGTGTGGCGGGGGTATTACGATCCGGTGCGCGGGCTGGACGTTGATGATCCTGAGGACCGAGGCGGCTACGTATTTTGAGTTTGCGATACGGGCACGTGGCCTGGCGGTGCGTGCGACGATGGGCTGGAAGTTCGCCTGACGAGCTTTGGGCGACCGGCCGTGTCTGATGTTGGTCGAGGATCGCAATATCTGGATCGTTTGGCATGCTGCTGCCTGTCGGGGCGGTGGACGAAGTCTGCACTTTTCGTCCACCGCTTTCTGCGTTGAGCTGCGTACTTCAAATCGTTGTGTGCGCCATTGTTCGCGAAGTGCTGCTGCCGCACGCTGAAGTGGTCCGAAGCTCTTGCCATGCGATTCAGATGAAGGTGAATCGGTGAACGTTCCTTGCGTGGATGGACTTCCCGTGCTTGGTGCGGCGGAGGTGATCGTCATTGTGGTGGTGTTGATCTGCCATCTGGCACGCCATGTTCGAGCTGACCTCAGGTTCCGGTTCGGCGGGTAGCACGCCAAAGCCTGTGAGCAGTGGTTTTTCCGTTTCCGCGGTGCAGTGTCAGTGCCTGCACCTACAGTGCGGCATCAAGAGGGGACAGGGAGTGACCTGATGCCCCGTTGGTTCCGTGTGCCGTCGCCGGACCTTCCCAAGGGCAGGTCCGGCGGAGGTGGACTGTCAGGAATGGATACGACGGATGAGAACGAAGGGGCCCGCTTCCAGCAGGGCGGGACGCGGTAACGGGGGGTGGGCCTTCCCTGATCTGGTGGTGGAGGTCTGGGGTGACGTCGCGTGCTTTACGCGGCCGGAGCTGAAGGCTGAGCGTGTCAGCTATCAGGTGATGACGCCTTCTGCGGCCAGGGGGGTGTTGGAGGCGATTTTCTGGAAGCCCCAATTCCGCTACATGGTGCGGAAGATCGAGGTGTTACGGCCGGTGAGGTGGCTGCGGGTGCGCCGCAACGAGGTGAAGTCGGTGATCAGCGCCCAGGAGGTGCGGAAGCTTCAGTCCGACCGGCGTCATCGCTACGACGTCGAGACGGACCGGGACCAGCGCAGCACGCTTGCTCTGAGGGATGTCCGCTACCGGATCCATGCGCAGATTGTGGTGGCTCCCGAGGCTCTGGCCGGTTCGGCGAAGTATCCGCCGGCGTCGGAGGAGAAGTACCGCGAGCAGTTGCGCCGCAGGGTGGAGCGGGGTGCCTGTTTCTCGGAGCCGTTTCTCGGCTGCCGGGAGTTCGGTGCGTCTTTCGGTAAGCCCGATCCGCGGCAGCGGGTGGTGGAGTTCAGTGAGGAGCTCGGTGTGATGCTCCACTCGATCGTGTACGGGCCGAGGGGGGAGCGCTACCGGTGGTTTCGTGCTTCTGTCGTCGACGGGGTCCTGGAGGTGCCGGAGGAACCGTTGCGGGACGACGCGGTCGGGATGCCGCTGGCTGCGTGGCGGGCCGATGGAACAGAGGGCTGAGCGGTGCTGTTACAGCGGCTGACCGAGTATGGGGACCGGATTGCCGGGGAACTGCCTGCTGAGTTCTACCGCGAGAAGCAGATTCACTGGGTGCTGGACATCGCCCCGGACGGTCTGAGTGCGAAGCTGTTGAAACGCAAGGTGTCGGGGCGTCAGCGCGACCAGATGCTGACCATGCCGGTGCCGTACGTACAGCGGTCGGGGACGAAGGTGCCGCCCTACCTGCTGGTGGACACGGCCGAGTTCGTGCTCGGGGTACCGAAGGCAGCCAAGAACGGTGTCACGGCGAAGGACCGGGGCGAGGCGTCACGCCGGCACGACTCCTACCGTGACCTCGCCTTGCGCTGGGCGTCGTCTGCGGTCGGTGAGCCCGCAGCGGAGGCGGCCAGGACGTTCTTCACCGCCCGCCCGGAGGTCGACCTCCCGAAGGAGGTTGAGACGAAGGACACGGTCGCCATCATGGTCGGCACCAGCTGGCTGCATCAACTGGGGTCGGCGCAGCAGCTGTGGGGCGAGGAAGTGCGGGCCCGTAAGAGCGGTACTGCGGACCGTGCGGGGCTGTGCCTGGTGTGCGGTGAGTACCGCGCGCTGCTGGCGACGATCCCGGAACCCGTGAAGAAAGGGGCGATCCCGACCACGGGCGGCAGCAACGAAGGCCAGCTGATCAGCATCAATACCGCGGCTCAGGGACGCGAGGGGCTGACTCAGCTGGTGAACACTCCCGTCTGCCACCGGTGCGGTGGCCGCGCCATGGCGGTCCTGAACCACCTTGTGGCCTCGGACCGGCACCGGCGACGTTTCCGGGACGACGGCGTGCTGTTGTGGTGGACGAAGCGTCCTGAACCCGATTCCGCGTTCGCGATGTTCTTCGACGACCAGCCGGATGCCGCCGACATCGAGCACCTCATCGATTCGATGGCCGCTTCCCCTGGTCCCGCTTCTGCGGAACGGGCGGACACCGACGCTTTCTACGGCCTGTCCCTCGGTCTGAACAATGCCCGCCTCGTCGTCCGCGACTGGATCGATGTCCCCCTGCCTGCGGCGAAGGCGAGCCTGGCTGCCTGGTACGCCGACCACGGAGTCTGGGACGGATGGACCGGACGGGCCCGGTACTTCCCGCTCTGGCAGATGGCCCTCTCCTGCGGTCGCTGGCAAGGCGAACGGTACGCGCCCGACAGTGCCCCCCATGGCCTGGAGGCCGAGCTGCTCCACAGCGCTCTGCACGGCACCCGCCCGCCTGCCCGGGCTCTTCCTCTCCTCCTGCAGCGCGTCCACGCCGACCAGCGCGTCGACCTGCCGCGCCTGGCGCTGCTGCGCCTGCTCCTCAACCGTTCCCCCCACCCCCAGGACCACCTGATGCCACAGCTCGACAAAAACAGCACCGATCCCGCCTACCTCTGCGGCCGGCTCTTCGCCGTTCTTGAGTCCGTGCAGGAGGAGGCGCTCCCGGACATTAAAACGACCCTGCGAGACAAGTTCTTCAGTGCCGCGGTTGCCGCACCCAGCATTACCCTGCGCCGTCTGTTCGCTGACTCCGGAGCGCATTTCAAGCGCCTGCGCCGGGACAAGCCCGCCGCTCGGAACGCGCTGGAGAAGCGCCTCTTCGAGATCTACAGCAAGGTGAGCGACGACCTTCCCGGCCATCTCACCGATGTTCAGCAGGGCCGCTTCATCATCGGCTACTCCCACCAGCGCCACGAGGACCTGGCAGGGAAGCAGGCCGCCAGGGAACGCAGGCTTGCCGCGGTCCCCGCTCAGGCCGCACCCGCCCAGGAGACCGCTTCCGCCTGAGCCCCAACCCCGCACACCACTACGAACCCGCTCAAGGAGACCTTTCCGTCATGACCGCTGCCTACTTGGACCCCGACCGCAAGCACGACTTCGTCTTCCTCATCGAGGCCGTCGATTCCAACGCCAATGGCGACCCCGACAACGGTGGCCTGCCCCGCACCGACCCGGTCAGTGGCCACGGCCTGATCACCGATGTCGCGATCAAGCGGAAAATCCGCAACACCGTCGCTCTCATCAACTCCTACGAACCCCGCGAGGGCTATGAGATCTACGTCGAAGCCGGCACCGCACTCAACAGCCAGCATGAGCGCGCCTACACCAACGGGTCCGCGAGCGACCAGAAGTCCGCGCAGGAATGGATGTGCCGCAACTTCTTCGACGTACGCATGTTCGGCGCCGTCATGACGACTGGCAAGCGTGACAAGCAGGCCGGACGTGTCCAAGGCCCCCTCCAGATCGGGTTCTCCCGCTCAATCGACCGCATCACCCCCCTCGACATCGGAATCACCCGCGTCACCCCCACCAAGGAAGAAGACGTCAAGGCATGGAACGAACGCGGAGAGGGCGGGGGAACCGAAAACAAGGGTAAGGAGACCGAAATGGGCTCCAAGTACGTCGTCCCCTACGCCCTCTACCGCGGCACCGGCCACTTCAGCGCCCCACTCGCCCGCCGCACCGGGGTCACCTCCGACGACCTCGCACTCTTCTGGCGCGCCTTCGAAGTCATGCTGGAACACGACCGCGCCGCCGCCCGCGCCAACCTCGCCCTGCGCGGCCTGTACGTCTTCACCCACGACGACGCCTTCGGCCGCGCCCCCTCCCACGAACTGTTCGAACGGATCACCGTCAAGGCCCGCGACGACGTCAGCGCGCGCAGCTTCTCCGACTACGGCACCGTCGAAGTACGTGACACCGATCTCCCACCTGGTGTCACCCTGACCACGCTCTTCCCGCGCCCCGTCTGATGACGACATCCCCCACGCAGGGCGGAGAGGGAAATCTCCTACAGGTCTCCCTCTCCGCCCTGGAGCACTACGCCTACTGCCCCCGCCAATGCGCTCTCATCCTCCTGGAAGACGCCTTCACCGACGACGCCGCCACCATCCGCGGCACCCATCTCCACCAGCGCGTCGACACCCCTGGAAACAAAGGGCGACGTGCCGTGCGCACCCTGCACGCACTGCCCGTCTGGCACGACGGCTACGGCCTCACCGGAATCTGCGACACCGTCGAACTACACGACGACGGCCGCATCCTCCCCGTCGAACACAAATCCGGGCGCTACATTCCCGGCGGACCCGCCGACATCCAAGCAGCCGCACAAGCTCTCTGCCTCGAAGCAATGTTCCAGCAACCCGTACCCGAAGCCGCAGTCTTCTCCGCAACCGACCGCCGACGCCACCTCATCACCATCGACGACGCCCTGCGCGCCCGCGTACTCGACACCACCCACGCCGTCAGGGCTCTCCTCGAAACCAACCACCTGCCCGGCCCCACAGCCGACAAACGATGCCGCCGCTGCTCCATGGCCACCGACTGCATGCCGAAACTGCTCGCCGGGAAACGCCGCTACCGCCAAGCCCTCACCACCCTCTACTCACTCACCGACCCACAGGACACCGACGCGTGACCACCGAACTCCTCAACACCCTGTACGTACAAACACAGGGAGCCGACCTCCGCCTGGACCAAGACAGCCTGCGCGTCCACCTTCCCGACACCCCCGGACGTCAGATCCTCCCACTGCGCCGCATCGACGCCATCGTCCTCTACGGCCACATCAACCTCTCCACCGAACTGATCGGCCGCTGCGCCCAAGACCGCAGATCCGTAACCTGGATGACAAGGGGAGGGCGCTACCTCGCCCGCCTCGACGGCGCCGTCCACGGAAACGTCCTCCTCCGTCACGCCCAGCACCAGATGCACGAAGACACCGAAGGCCGCCTCTCCATCGCACGCACCATCACCGCAGGCAAGATCCGCAACAGCCGCTGGATTCTCCTCAGAGCCGCCCGGGACGCCGCACCCACAGCAAAGTCCCGCATGCGCGATGCAGCCGACGCTCTCGCCGAAAGCCTCACCGCCACCAGCACCTGTACATCCCTCGACACCCTCATGGGCACCGAAGGAAACGCCGCCCGCACACACTTCGCCGCCCTCGCTGACACCATCCGCCCCACCGAAGGAATCCCCGCCTTCACCCACCGCAACCGTCGACCGCCCACCGACCCCGTGAACGCCCTGCTCTCCTACACCTACGGACTGCTGCGCGGACTCGTCCACGGAGCCGCCGAACAGGTCGGCCTCGACCCATACATCGGCTTCCTTCACGGGATCCGCCCCGGCAAACCAGCACTCGCCCTCGACCTCATGGAGGAATTCCGCCCCGTCCTCGCGGACCGCTTCGTCCTCACCCTCCTCAACCGCCGGCAACTCCGGCCCGCCCACTTCGAGACCACTCCCGGAGGAGCCGTCCGCCTCACCGACGACGGCCGCAAGATCGTCATCACCGCCTGGCAAGACTGGAAGACCCAGACCTGGGAGCATTCCCTCGCAGGCCGGGATGTCCCCGCCGGCCTCCTGCCAGTGGTCCAGGCCCGCATCCTCGCGCGCCATCTCCGAGGCGAACTTCCTGCCTACCTCCCCTGGACCGCTGCCTGATGGAACTACTTCTCACCTACGACGTCGACACCACCACACCCGAAGGCCGCCGCAGACTCCGCCGGGTCGCCAAGCTCTGCGAAGGGCACGGCATACGTGTGCAGAAATCCGTGTTCGAAATCGTCACCAACGACAAAACGCTCCTGACGCTCATGTATGACCTCGAAGACCTGATCGATGCCAACACCGACAGCATCCGGATCTACCGCCTACCCCACGCAGGAACAGAAGACGTCCATACACTCGGCATCGCCGCCACCCACCCCCACCGAGCAGACCTCATCCTGTAGTGAGAAGAGCTTCGGAACCCCTAGCAAGCACACGACACGCGGATCGCACCCAAGAATAATGTCCGTATTAGGCGTGTATTGGTGGCCTGCTTCAGGGAAGGTGCATCTCAGCATTCACCGTTTTCGCTGGTCATCCAGCGTGGCAGTCGCCCTTCGGGGCGGCCGAGGATCGCAACGTTCTGGACGGCCTTGTAGCGGTTGTCGCCGTCCGTGGTGGCAGTCGCCCTTCGGGGCGGCCGAGGATCGCAACTTCGCGTGCTTGCCGGTCGGCGCCACCGACAGCCAGGTGGCAGTCGCCCTTCGGGGCGGCCGAGGATCGCAACCACGCCAGCACCAGATCGATCGTGTACAGGGCGATGGTGGCAGTCGCCCTTCGGGGCGGCCGAGGATCGCAACCCGACCGGGACCGGCCCACCAGGGCCCGGCGCTCCAGTGGCAGTCGCCCTTCGGGGCGGCCGAGGATCGCAACTCTGACCTGTACGGACGCATCGGACGCATCATCTGGGTGGCAGTCGCCCTTCGGGGCGGCCGAGGATCGCAACTTACGGCCCCTCAACCCACAGGAGCCCCAGACGCCCTCGTGGCAGTCGCCCTTCGGGGCGGCCGAGGATCGCAACTACGGAGACGCGCGGAGTGTCCTGCGATGCGGTCCGCGTGGCAGTCGCCCTTCGGGGCGGCCGAGGATCGCAACACGTCCGCGACGGGGGCATCGCCGCTCAGAACCCAAAGTGGCAGTCGCCCTTCGGGGCGGCCGAGGATCGCAACACAACCTGTACGGCAACCCGTACGGCAACCTGTTGGGGTGGCAGTCGCCCTTCGGGGCGGCCGAGGATCGCAACTCGTTGAGCTCCACACCCTCGCCCAGGTCGGCGAGGTGGCAGTCGCCCTTCGGGGCGGCCGAGGATCGCAACACCACGGCGGGGGCCATAAGGGCGGCCCGGGGCTCCTGTGGCAGTCGCCCTTCGGGGCGGCCGAGGATCGCAACGCCTGCGTTGATGCGCTGGTAGATGCGGTCGATGATGGTGGCAGTCGCCCTTCGGGGCGGCCGAGGATCGCAACGTTTTCGCCAGGTATTGAATGGGCTCCACAGAACTGGTGGCAGTCGCCCTTCGGGGCGGCCGAGGATCGCAACAACGCGTCGCCGTCGCCGTCGTCGGTCCGCTCCAGGGTGGCAGTCGCCCTTCGGGGCGGCCGAGGATCGCAACATCAAGTCCCGCTGCCCGGCGTTCCGGGGCCTGGTCCTGTGGCAGTCGCCCTTCGGGGCGGCCGAGGATCGCAACCTAGAGCAGAGGGTTGATGCCGACCGGCAGGCCGAGTGGCAGTCGCCCTTCGGGGCGGCCGAGGATCGCAACCTCCTGGGCCCCGGCGAGCTGCCCGCGCAGGATGCCGTGGCAGTCGCCCTTCGGGGCGGCCGAGGATCGCAACTCTTTGCCGCTGGCCGCGCTGGTGGCCGCCGTTCCCGGGTGGCAGTCGCCCTTCGGGGCGGCCGAGGATCGCAACCGGCTGCGCAGCCTGCTGGAAACACAGGCGAACCACAGTGGCAGTCGCCCTTCGGGGCGGCCGAGGATCGCAACCGCCGCTCTCGCTCCCGGCGCCGCCGTTCCACGGCGGTGGCAGTCGCCCTTCGGGGCGGCCGAGGATCGCAACCCCGAGTACAAGGCTTCCCTCGCATCCCTGAAGGCGTGGCAGTCGCCCTTCGGGGCGGCCGAGGATCGCAACTTTTCCATCCCGGTGATGGTGTCGGAGAAACTGGCGTGGCAGTCGCCCTTCGGGGCGGCCGAGGATCGCAACTCCTTCGTGGTTCGAGTGGGGCTGGACGGTCACAGCAGTGGCAGTCGCCCTTCGGGGCGGCCGAGGATCGCAACCCCTACCCCGGTCATCAGGCCGGCGAGATTGCGGGGTGGCAGTCGCCCTTCGGGGCGGCCGAGGATCGCAACCGCGACTGGCTCACCGCGTCTGGCTTCGTCGTCACCAAGTGGCAGTCGCCCTTCGGGGCGGCCGAGGATCGCAACCTCCTCGCCCTGGTCGTCGTCGGTGGAGCTCCCCTGTGGCAGTCGCCCTTCGGGGCGGCCGAGGATCGCAACTCCGGCTCCCCGCCCGTCCCGGGCCGGTGCTGGCCCCGTGGCAGTCGCCCTTCGGGGCGGCCGAGGATCGCAACTTGTCGTGCTGGAACACCATGTTCTTCACCGGCTGGGTGGCAGTCGCCCTTCGGGGCGGCCGAGGATCGCAACTTCGGCGCGATCGCCGCGACCGCCGGGGCCGTCGGCCGTGGCAGTCGCCCTTCGGGGCGGCCGAGGATCGCAACGTGGTCACCGCGACCGGCGTCCGCTCGCTGTACTGGTGTGGCAGTCGCCCTTA
>NZ_JBIWKI010000065.1:9714-28986 GCF_044765565.1 Streptomyces sp. NPDC102437
TTCGGGGCGGCCGAGGATCGCAACCGGTCCGGCGGCCGGTGATCAAACGGAGCGGAAGCAGTGGCAGTCGCCCTTCGGGGCGGCCGAGGATCGCAACAACACCCCCACCGGCACGGTGAACCTGCTCACCGGGTGGCAGTCGCCCTTCGGGGCGGCCGAGGATCGCAACCGGTCCGGCGGCCGGTGATCAAACGGAGCGGAAGCAGTGGCAGTCGCCCTTCGGGGCGGCCGAGGATCGCAACGGGTTCTTCGGGCCGTCGATGGCGGTGCCGATCCGTGTGGCAGTCGCCCTTCGGGGCGGCCGAGGATCGCAACCTACCTCCGGCAGTGGTCCCGGTCCCCCGCCCGGTGCAGTGGCAGTCGCCCTTCGGGGCGGCCGAGGATCGCAACTCCGCGAGGACGGCCCGGCCGGCCTCTGCGGTGAGGCGGTGGCGGTCGCCCCGAAGGGCGACGGAGGATCGCAACGCCGTCATGGCACTCACGCCGCAGCACACACACCAGAGTGGCGGTCGCCCTTCCGGGCGACCGAGGATTGCAACTACCCACAGCGCCGTCGGCGAGGGCCTGGTGAAGTTCACCGGGCGCGGCTGGAGCGCCGTCCGGCCGCTCTTCCAGTCGTACGGAGGGGATCGTGCCGAGCCCGGGCGGGCGGGGGTGGTCGCTGAACGACATCGTGGGCGGCTATCTTCTCGGTGTGGGCGGTGACGTCGGGTCTGGGGGCTTCGAGTTCGGCGTGGCGCCAGCGTCCCGCGCGGCGTCCGCCAGCTGCCTGAGGTGGCCGCTCAGCCCGCTACGGCTTGCCGAGCGCCGCGTCCAGTCCCACGGCCGCCCAGCTGGTGCGTGCAGCGCAGGCTGAGCGGCCGGGGCCTTTACGCGGTAAAACTGGTGCCACTCCCCGACCGCCTCGCCCCCGCGCAACGCCGGGCGTTCTGCCGTCCGATACTCGCGCCTTCATGCCCGGCGTCTATGAACTCACGTGGTCCAGGGAAGGACTGGCTGCCGCCGGACGGGGATGGAGCGCACGTCCTGGGGACTCAGCACATCGGAATGCGGGTGTCCGGTGCTCACTTCACTCCAGACGGGAACGCATCAAGGAAGCGGGAAAGCGGCGAAACTGACGGAACGCGGGAGAAAAGCGACTCGCCTGACGGGGGGTAGGGCGGCCGATCGTGTGGCACCCGGTGTGAAGGGGTGTCGACGGTCTTGACGGGCCCTCAGGGAGGCGCACAGCGGCGCGGCGACTTTCCCGATCGTCGGACAGGTAAGTAAGCTTCCCCCATGTCACCCTCGGATGATGAAGAAGACCGGCAGAAGGTTACCTTCAAGCTGCCAGCCTCGCTGAAGGCCAATCTCAAGATCCGCTCGGCGGAACTCGGCGTCGATATCCAAGATGCGGTTGCCGACGCAATGCGCGATTGGGAGCAGAGCCCGCGCGAGAAGGCCGCTCAGGTCGACACCGCCGGCTCCTCGCCGTTTGCCACCTGGCTGACGGAAGCGACCACATCCCAGTTCAAGGCGGAGTGCAGCGCGAGGGGAATCCCGTACGTTCAAGGGCTTGCTCAGTCCGTTACGCTCTGGCTCGCCAACCACCCCTCCCCCCGCCATCGGCCTCTCGCGCGCACTGTCCGCCGCTACGTCATCTGCAACCAGAAGGGCGGCGTAGGGAAGACCGCAGTCACAGGCGGCCTGGGAGGAGCCCTCGCGGAGGACGCCGAGCTCGCCCAGCTCGCTGGTGGAGCATCCCTCGACGACGAGCAGATCGTCGAGTTGATGCGAGAGCACGGAACGCCCCCGAGCGACACCGCCTACGAGGCACCGGAGCTCCGGGTACTGCTCGTGGACTACGACCCACAAGGGCACCTCACGAAGCAACTGGGCTTCAAGCAGCTCCCTGCGGACCAGCCCAGCCTGGCCAAGCACATGTCCCGGCAAATCACCGGCGACATCCGTGACCTCATCCTCCCGGTCGAGCACAAACGCTTCGGTGGCCGACTGGACCTCCTACCCTCCTGCCAGGATGCCTTCCTGCTGGACGTCATGATCTCGACTGCCCGTAACAGGCAGGCCACCCTCGAACACGCCCTGGAACCTCTTGAGGCGGACTACGACGTCATCCTCATCGACTGCCCGCCGAGCCTGGGCATGGCGATGGACGCCGCGATCTACTACGGCCGCCAACGCGATGGTGAACAGGGCGAATCCGGAATCCTCATCGTGGTGCAGGCAGAGGACTCATCTGCTGACGCCTACGGCATGCTCGTCGAGCAGATCGACGATGGCATGACCGACTGGCGAATCGATGTGAACTACCTAGGCCTCGTGGTCAACCTCTACGACAGCCGAGACGGACACATCATTACAAGCTCCCTCGAACAGTGGATCGCGATCGGGGATCCCCGCGTCATAGGAGTCATCCCCCGCCGAAAGGAGCAGCGCGAAGCCGCACGCACACGGCAGCCCCTCCTCGCCTACGACCCGGAATGCACCCAGTCACGCGTTATGCGCCAGATCGTCAAGGAGATCCTGTGAGCCGGGACCGTAGGAAGACCGCAGCCGAACGCACGGGGCCCAGCGCAGCATTCGACGCGGCACGCTCACCACGCAGCCCCCGCGGACAGGCCATCGCCTCCGTAATAGGAGCTGCGCCGACTTCCGTCTCGCCCGACGTCATCGCGGAAAACCCTGAGAATCCCCGACAGGACTTCGATCCCGAGTACCTGGAGCAACTCGGGCAGAACATGCGTGAGGTCGGGCAGATCCAGGCGGTCACCGTCATGTCGAGACTCGCGTACCTCGTGGTGCACCCCGAGTACAAGGACGTCATTCCACTCGATCACGAGTACGTGATCATCGACGGCGCGTGCCGGCTCAGGGCATCGCGAATCGCTGGAATCGACCTTCGGATCGTGGTGGACGACTCCACGGCAGGCACACCGGAAGACCTCCTCGCTGCGGCACTGAGCGCTAACCACTTCCGCAAGGACCTGACCCCGATTGAGGAGGCCACCGCCCTCGAAGCCCTGGTGAAGTTCCACGGCAGCGCTGCTGCAGTCGTGGCGGTACTCGGAGGCAAGCTCACCGATTCGTGGATCTCCACGCGCCGCGCGCTTCTCAAGCTGCCCGAGCCGGTGCAAGACCGGGTCGCAGCCAAGGAAATCCCGGTTGCCGTCGCGCGCAAGGCCGCGACCCTGCCCCGGCCGGAGCAGGAGCCCTTCATCGACGCCGCGATGGACAAGCGGAAGGTACAGAAGGACGCCGCGCCAAAGGCCGTGCGAGGCCGGGCCGCCGCAGCGCTCAAGAAGAGCCAGTCCGAAGCCGCCCTCGAAGTACCACCGCCCGGAAGCGCTTCGGAGAACGATCCGACGCCCGCCCTGTCAGTCCCCGAACCCCGCCCCGAGCAACGCGCGGAACCGCTCCAGCCTGCAGGAGCCGACACACCGGTCGACTGGTCGGACCCGGACGCAGTCACCAGCCTGATCCTGAGGCGCTGCCCACCCGACGCTGTATCGAAGATCGCCGAGGGCCTTCTCAGCAGTCTCTGAAGCCCGAGACTTTTACGCGGTAAAACCCCGACCGGGTTTTACCGCGTAAAAAAACCACGGCCTTCACCAGTACTGCAGCAGCACGGTCTCGACGAACCGAGACGATGCACGGTTCGCCTCGGCGAGCCCAGTCGGCCCAGGCAAGCCGTGGAATCGTGGCTCGTCCGGCTCCGGGACGACCGCCTCAGGAAGCAGGCCGTGGGCGGCCAGGTTCCGTTGCGGCGGATCACCAGAGAGCAGCACCTGCTGCCCCCAACCGCCGGCCGCCCCTCACCACCACCCCACGGGATACGTGGCACCACGCCGCAGAGCCCAGGTGCAGGGCCCACCGAACAACCACGAGGAGTCGGGCAGTTTTACGCGGTAAAAGTCACGCAGCTTTTACCGCGTAAAACTGCCCCTCAGGGGCCGAGCGCTTCCGCCAGCCCCATGCCGGGACCCGAGGCCTCCCTCCGACCAGCTCCACCATGCTGCGTGATCACTATTCGCTGACAACCCGAGGCTTCCTTCGATGAACATGTGGGCCAGGCCAACCATCGTGAGAGTGTGGCCAGATGATGCAGATACAGGAGGGACAGCGGAGGTATGAGTAGAGGCACTTCGCTCCACCTCACCCGCACCCACCGGATACTCATCGGTCTCGTGGTCGCCGGAGCGGTGCTCATCGCCGCGATCGGGTTCGCGGGTTCGTACGCGGCGGTGCGCGAACTCGCCCTCCAGAAGGGCTTCGGGGACTTCTCGCTGGTCTTCCCGATCGGTATCGACGCGGGTATCTGTGTCCTGCTCGCCCTGGACCTGCTGCTGACCTGGCTGCGCATCCCGTTCCCGCTGCTGCGCCAGACCGCCTGGCTGCTGACCGCCGCGACGATCGCCTTCAACGGCGCCGCGGCCTGGCCCGACCCGCTCGGCGTCGGCATGCACGCCGTCATCCCCGTGCTCTTCGTGGTCTCCGTCGAGGCCGCCCGCCACGCCGTGGGCCGGATCGCCGACATCACCGCCGACAAGCACATGGAGGGCGTCCGCCTCACCCGCTGGCTGCTCTCCCCCATACCGACGTTCAAGCTCTGGCGCCGGATGAAACTCTGGGAGCTCCGCTCCTACGAGCAGGTCATCAAACTCGAACAGGACCGGCTCATCTACCAGGCCCGCCTCCAGGCCCGCTTCGGCCGCAACTGGCGCCGCAAGGCCCCCGTCGAATCCCTGATGCCACTGCGCCTGGCCAAGTACGGCGTCCCGCTCGCCGAGACCGCCCCGGCCGGCCTCGCCGCCGCAGGCATCGAACCCGCCCTGCTCCCCCCGGCCCCCGAACCCGCGCCGGCCCGGGCCGCGTCAGGCGAGCCCAAGCCCGAACTCCCCTCCGCCCCCGACCCGCAGCACGAACAACGAGAGGCCCGCGTTCTCACCCCGGCCACCGGGACGCAGCCCCAGGAGGTTCCCGCTTCCCCCGAGGCCCTGCAGTTCACGGAGCCCGGAACGGCGAACAGCTCGCCCGAGAAGACGCATGGGCCGGGACCGAGGGACGCGCGGGCCGACGAGCGGCTCGTCGACGCCTACCGGGCCTGGGCCGCGACCTTCGCCTCCGAGCCCACCAGCTGGCAGGTCGCGCTCTGGCTCCAGGACCAGCACGGCATCACCACCGCGGCCGGTGACCCGCTGTCCGACGACCAGCTCCAGCCCCTGCTGCAGGTCCTCAAGCAGCACGGCGCCCCCGAGCCCGCGGACGTGGCCAGCCCCGGCACGCCGCAGGAGGAAACCTGGGGCGACTACTTCTACAACGCCTGGCTCACCTGTGCGTCGGAGCGGGGGGCGTACCCCGACGCCGCCGTCCTCGCCGAATACGTGTACCAGCGCGACGGCATCAGGGGCGCCGCTGGCCAGCCCGTCACCGCGGACGAGCTGCGCCCCTACGTCGCCATGTTCCAGGAGTGGCAGGGCGACGGGAGCGAGCCCGTCCCGCCCGCCAGGGAAGAGCCGGATACCGAAACTCGCGAACAGCAGGAGAGTGAGCCTCCGCAGGGGCAGCAGGACGGTGCCCCCACCGGGATTGGATCTCCGAGTGCTCCGGCCACGACCGCCAGTGCCGGCGCTGGGGGCGCCGCGGCCGCCGACGCGTCGGCAGGCAATGGCTCCTCTGCGGCTTCCGTGCCTGGGCCGGCCACGATGCTGGCGCTTGAGGGAGGGGAGCGTGGGGGAGTGCTGCAGCCGTCCGCGCACGACGCCCCGCGGGCACGGGCATCGGAGGAGCTTGTCGGTGAACCGGCTGTGTGGGAAGCGTCGGTGACCGACGCCGGAGCGGCCACTGCCCGGGTCCCCGAGCAGCAGGTCGACGAGCCGGCCACCGACCCGGTGCAGCAACAGATTGTGACCGTCTCTCAGTGGCTGGCCGACGCCGAGGACGCTGGGCAGAAGCTCTCCGGGGCCGAGGTCGCCCGCCGCCTCGGTGTGTCTCCGAAGACCGGGCAGCGGCGTGTGACCGCCGCTGCCCAGTACCTCGAAGAGCAGCGCCGGCTCCAGGGCCGTGCGCACCTCCGGTCGGTCAGCAGCTGACTGACCGGCTCCACAGTGGCCGACGACCGTGACCGGTCGCCGGCCACTGCCATGTCTGCCCCCTGACCGATTTCCCTCCGGCGGCCGCGGGCCTGGCCGATCGCGGTGACCGATGAGCGCTGGAACCGGTGACCGATCCCGGGTGCGGTGACCGGTGACCGATGGGATCGGTCACCGATTCCACCAGCCGTGATCGATGGCCGAGCCGGTCCTCATCGGTCACCGGTCATGCCCGATCCGCTGTCCATCGGTCACCCCTCACCGTGGCCGGCTGCGCATTCCGCAGGGCTTCCGCTCACCCGGGTAAAGAGGCTTGCCCGCCTCCCGGCGGGCTTGCCCGGGGGTTGCACGGGCCGGTCACACGGGCTTGCCTCACCCCCCGGAAGGCTTGCCGGATCGGTCACCAAGGGCTTGCCGCACCCCTGGGCAAGCCGTCTACCTGGGCTTTCAGGTGGCTCGGCAAGCTTTCGGGCAAGCCCCGCTGAGGAGAGTTCACGGCACGAGATCCGAAAGGACGTGCCGTGCTCGATGTACAGCGCCCCGCCCCCGCCGGCGGGATCTTCAACCGCCTGGATGCGGAATGGGCCACCCTGTGCGCCGACTCCGCCGTCCGCGCCGAGGTCACCACCTGGCTGGTGACCGATCGCCTGACCGACCACCTCACGGCCGTGACCGATCCCGTGACCGAATCGGTCACGGGATCGGTCACCGCCCTGCCGGGCCGGTCCTTTGGCCCGGAGCAGCTGCTTGCCGTGCTCCGCTCCCGAAGCGGTCACCGGTCCGACGCCCTGACCGATGCCGTCCTGCGCACCCTGCTGCGCCGCGCGGCCGGCCATGACCGGTCGGCGGGCCTGGCCGCGCGCATCGTCGTGCAGGCGATGATCCCGGCCGCGGTCCGGATCGCCCGCGGTCAGGTCCGCTCCTTCGGTGGCCGCTCCTTCACCGACATCTCCTCCGTGACCGTGGCCGCCCTCTACGAGGTGACGCGCGCCGGACGCATCCACGCCCGGCCCGGCCGGCCCGCCGCGAACCTCGCTCTGGACACGCTGCGTCACGTGTGCCGGGAGCTCGCGGCCGACCGCGAGGAGCACGGCGAGGACCTGGCCGTCGCGGAGGATCTGCCCGATCCGGCGCCCGGCCCCGCCGAGATGGCCGCAGCCCGGGCCGTCCGCACGGCCGCGGCCGCCGCCGGTCTCCACCCCCGCACCGGCGGCGACGAAGAAGCCGGCCGTGCCCGTCTGGAGTTGCTCGAACTCGTCCTGGACGCGATGGACAGCAGTGCCCTCTCGCCGGTCGACGGCCGCGCCATCGCCTGGCACTACACCACCACCCCGCTCCCCGACACCGCTGCCGCGGCCCGCGCCGGGACGACGGCCGGTGCCTGGCAGCGCCGCCGCTCGCGCGCCGTGGCCCGCCTCACCGCCTCGCTTCAGCTGGTGCCCGCAGCATGACCCCGGCCCCGTACCCCGCCCGCCCGCTCCCACGACAGGAGAACCGCATGCCCCAGGCCGCCAAGGCGCCCCTGGACGCGGACGAGGAGCGCGTCACCCGCGCGCAGCGTCTGCTCATCCAGCTCGGCGCCGAACTGGTCTCGCGCCCCTTCGACACTCACACCCACGACCGGCTGCGCGCTTTCCTCGCCGACGACGCCGGCGCCGTCCTCACCTCCCTGGAGAAGCTGCGCCGGCGCCCGGAGACCGAGCTCCAGCAGCGGATCGCGGAACTGGCCGGCCACACCCTGCTCTCCTCCGGAGGACCGGCATGAAGCTCACCCTCAACCGCCGCCCGGCCCAGAACGACCCCGCTCCCGGGGCCGAACTGGGGGACTGGGAGATCGACGAAGGCCCGCAGGGCGTGGCCGGCTGGTCGACCGGCGCGCAGGCCAACACCACCACCGTCATCCGCTGGACGGCCTGGGGCCTGCTCGTCCTGGGCCCGCTGCTCGGCGCGCTGGCCTACCTGTCGGTCCCCGCACAGGCCGGCCTCACGCAGAAGCCCCTGCCGCCCGCCGCCCCGGCCGCGAGCGGCGCCCAGGGAGCGGCCGGCTTCGCCCAGCTCTTCGTCGCCGCCTACGTGTCGGCAGGGGAGGACGACCAGGACGAGCTCGCCGTCTACTACCCGGACGCCACAGGCCTGCGCCTGGAGGGGGAGAGCGGGCAGCGGCGCCCGGAGCAGCTCACTGTCGTCCGCCTGCGGCAGACCGCCCCCAAGGTCTGGTCCGTCACGGTGGCCGCCCGTATCACCGGACCGGCACCGGACACGAAGCCGAAGGGCGCCCGGCGCTCCGACGACAAGGAAGACGCCCCGGTCCTGCGGTACTTCCAGGTCCCGGTCGCCACCGCCCCCACGCCCAGCGGGGCGAGCGGTTACACAGCCCTGGCGATGCCGGCCGAAGTCGCCGCACCCGAGCAGATCACGGCCCCCGGCCTCGTCTACGGACCGATGCGCCCGGCCCTGCCCTCCGACCCGCGCACCCAGGCCGTCACCGAGTTCCTGACCGCCTACCTCACCGGCGCCGGCGAACTCGACCGCTACCTCGCCCCGGGAACCCGCCTCGCCCCCGTCCGCCCCGCCCCGTACACGGGCATCGCCCTCGACACCCTCGCCATCGAGGGCGAGAAGGGCGCCGAACCGGTCACGACCGTGCCCGCCGACGGCACCACGCTGCGGCTGCTGGCCGCAGCCCGCGCCACCGGTCACGACAAGGTCCGCCTCCCGCTCACCTATGCCCTGACCCTCAAGGCCCGTGCCGGCCGCTGGGAGATCGCCGGCCTGGACGGCGCACCCGCACCCGCACCCGCGTCTGCCACCCGCACCGGCGCGACCACCTCCGCAGCGCCCAGCGCCGCACCCACCACCCGCTGAAGGGAACGCCATCATGCAGACCACCGTCACGCTCGCCGCCGGATGGATCCAGACCACCACCGGTCTCGGCAACGACGTCAAGGACCTCATCTTCAACGTCCTGATCCCGGTGCTGTGCGGGGCGTTCGTCGTCATCGTCGGCGTCAAGTCGAAGGCCCCGGGGCCCACCATCATGGCCGTGATCTTCTCGGCCATCGTCTGGGGCGGGGCCGCGAACATGGACGCCCTCAAGGACAAGACCACCCAGGACATCACCCAGTACGACGGCGGGCAGCAGATCACCGGGAACGGTGCTGACCAGTGACCGCCCACCTGCTCGACGCCTCCGAGACCGACGGCGAACCGGTCGGCCGCTGCTACACCAAGGCCCGCCGGGCCCCCCTGGTCCACGGCGTCATCCGCGACGTCAACGGCGGCCGCGGGATCCGGATCCCGGGCGGCCCGTACACACTCACCCAGCTCGCGGCGATCGTCGGCACCTTCCTGATGCTGCTCCTGACCCGTCCGGTCTGGGGCGGCCACGGCCTGCTCGACGTCGCAGTGCTGCTCGGCCTGCCGTTCGCGGCCGCGTTCGTCCTGCGGCAGCTGCACGTCGACGGCCGCAACCCCCTGGCCGCCCTGCTCAGCGTCGGCGTGATGATGACCGGCCCCCGCTGGGGGCGGCTGCACGGCCGCCCCTTCCGCCCGGCCCGGCCGACGAGCGGCGACACCCGCATCACCCTCACCACCCCTGCCCCCGTCCCCGTCCTCGCCTCCGAGGACGGGGGAGAGGCAGGCAGGCCGGTACCCCCCGCAGCCACCCGCCCCGCCCGGCCGGCCCGCACCCCTGCCCACCCCGACCGCCCCGGCCGGCCCGCACCCCTGCCCACCCCGACCGCCCCGGCCGGCCCGCCCCCGGCACGGCTGACAGCGCCCCCGTGACGTCCTGCGTCCAGGCCCTGCTCGCCCGCCGCACCGCCCCCGCGAGCACGAAGGAGCAGCAGTAGTGCGACTCCCGATCCGGCACATCGCCAACAACCTCGTCTTCACCACCCACGGCACCGTCTGGGCGATCTGGAGGGTGTCCGCCACCAACTACTCCCACGCCCCCACCGCCACGAAGAAGCGCCGCCTGAAGGCCCTTGAGTCACTCTTCAAGTCGCTGACGGGCGAGCCGATGCTGATGTCGCTGTGCCCTCAGGTCGACCCGATCGCCGTGGTCCGCGCCATGGTCGCCGACGTCGACCTGAAGAGGTCGCCCCGCTACGAACAGCTCGGCCACGCGGTCCTGGACCAGCTGGAGACCATGGAGCTCACCGGCCGCTCCGACTGGCTCGCCATCCCGCTGCCGGCGCCCTCCCGCAAGGACGCCGTCCTGTCCGCGTTCTCCGCGGCCAAGGCCGAAGTCGCCCTGCAGCTGGGCCTCATGCCCGCCCCCATCCCCCCCGGCGAAGTGGCCCGGCGCACCGAACAGGCCCGGCGGATGCACGCCCAGTTGCCGACGGGCGTGTCGATGCGGCCGGCCACCGAGGCGGAGATCCTGTGGATCTACGGGCACAGCGCGCGCCGCGGCCTGGCCGAGCCGTTCCTGCCAGACGGCACCGAGCCGAAGATCCTCGGCCGCGGCCGGACGGTTGCCGCGCTGGGGGACGTGCTGCTCGCCGAAGGCGGCGCCGACTTCAGCGACCGCAGGACAGCGCCGGGCAACCCGTTCAGGCGGCGCTTCGTCCAGGTCTCCTCCGAGTGGGGCGACTCCTACCAGGCGATGCTCGCCCTGTCCGAGATGCCGCAGGCCTTCGCCCTGCCCGGGGCGGCGTACCTGCAGCAGCTGGACGACCTGGCCTACCCCGTGGACTGGACCGCCCGCCTGGTCATCACCCCCGGCGCCAAGGCGGAGGCCAAGACCCGCAAGCGCGCCCGGCACCTGAAGGCACAGGCCGCGGAGTACCAGGGCGACCCCGCCGGCCCGCCGGCCGCGCTCGCGAACTACGAGGCCGACAACGACGAGTTCCGCGACCGGATCACCGCCAACGCGCGCGAGGTCGAGATCCGCGCCATGGTCACCCTCGCCGTCTGGGGGACCACCGCCGACGAAGCTCAGGACCGTGCCGCTGCTCTGGCCAGCGACTTCGGCGCCACCGACTACACCTTCGCCCGGCCGGTGGGCAAGCAGACCGACCTGTGGCAGGCGATGCTGCCCGGCTGCCGGACCCCGCAGGTGATGACCGGATACGCCCAGTACCTCCTCGCCCGCGACTTCTCCATGGCCATGCCCTGGTGCGGCTCCCAGCTCGGCGACGAACGAGGCGGACTGTTCGGCCTGCAACTCGCCTCCGGCGGCGCCCGCCCCGTCCTCATCGACCCGGCCCGCGGCCCCCGAGAGAACGCCTCCGCCTCCATGGCGTTCATCGGCGAACTCGGCGCCGGGAAATCCGTCGCGATGAAGACAGCCGTCTACAACGTCCTCGCCCGCGGCCACCAGCCCGGCAAACCCCACAGCCGCGGCCGCGCCGTCATCGTCGACCGCACCAAGGAAGAGGAGTGGGCCCGGTTCGCCAAGGCCTGCCCCGGCGCCGCCCAGATCATCCGCATCGACCAGAACGCCGAAGTCTCCCTCGACCCGCTGCGCCTGTTCGTCAAGGACAGCCCGAAGGTCGCGGCCCGCTACTGCGAGTCCTTCCTGACCCTGCTGCTCGGCGTGCGGCCGATGGACCTGGAAGGTGTCGCCCTGTCCGAAGCGGTCCAGGCCGTTCTCGAACGCCCCGATCCGTCGATGCAGGCACTGGTCGACGAGCTCACCCGGCGCGGCGCGCAGGACGCCCCCGCCCGGGACCTGGCCCGCAAGCTGACCGCGGTCTCCCGCAAGGACCTGGCCGCGGTCGTCTTCGACGAGACCCTGCCCGTCGTGGACACCGGCCGCGCCGACGCGGTCGTGTTCCTCGTCAACTCCCTGGCCCTGCCGAAGCGGAGCGAGCTCGCCTCCGACCACCGCATCGAGCGCCTGGAGTTCGAGAAGGTCCTGGGCCGCTCGCTCATGTACCTGATCGCCGCAGTGGCCCGCGAGACCGTCATGCGGCACAAGGACGAGTTCGGCGTCGCCGTCTTCGACGAGTGCTGGTGGCTCACCTCCAGCGACGAGGGCCTGGAGCTGCTCCTGGAACTGATGCGGGACGGCCGCAAGCACAACGCGGCCGCCTACGTCGGATCGCACGACCCGGACGACATCGGGCCAGCCGACAGCGAGAAGGGCGCCGTCATCCGCGGCCTGATCCCGCACCGGCTGCTCTTTCGCCAGACCACCCGCCAGCTCGCCGAACGCGGCCTGGAGTTCCTCGGCGTCGACGCCACCGACACCGACCTGCTGGACCTGGTCACCTCCGGCCTGTCCCCGCTGGGCCTGCCCGACGAGGAAAGGATCGCCCGCGCCGGCGAGTGCCTGTACCGGGACCTGACCGGCCGCATCGGCCTGATGAAGGTCCTCATCCCGATGGACCCGGCCGTCATGCGCGCCATCCACACCACGCCCGGCGACTACCGGACCGCAACATGATCACAATCCTGAACCTGCGGACGCGACTGCGGGCACTGTGCCCGGCCCGCCTGCGCCTGGCCCTGCTCGGCGCCGTCCTGGCCGCCACGACCTTCACCCTGCTCACGTCCCTGCCCGCCCACGCCGACCCCACCCCCTCACCGAGCTCGTCCTCCGCACCCGCCAACCCCGCGCAGCGCACCCCCACCCCTGAAGAAGTCGAAGAGATCCAGCAGCTGCTCAAGGAACAGAGCGAACGCCTGGACAAGGCGGCCCAGAAAGCCCTGCTCGAAGCGGAAAAGGAACGGCTGCGCAAACTGCTGCCCGACGAGGGAGGCGTCCTCGGGGTCTTCAATGTCACCGACGCCAACAACCTGCCCATCAGCGTCTACACCGTCAAATCCGACACCGGCGGCCTGCTCGACTGGGACCTGGGCGTGCAGAACCTCCTCACCGAGATCTGCTTCATGCTCACCAAGTGGGCCATCGCCTTCTGCTGCTGGCTCATGGCCTGGGCCCTGTCCTTCGGCCTGGCCAAGCTCCTGCTCGTCCCGGTGCTCTCCGTCGCCAACTCCCTCCACGCCCAGGTGATCCTCGGCATGGGCCTGCCCGGCCTCTTCCTGTCGGTGTGCGCCCTGGTCTGCGTCGCACGGATCTTCTTCGGGGACAAAGTCCGCGGCTGGGGCGACGCCGCCCTCTCAGTCCTCCTCGCAGCGCTGACCACCACCCTGCTGGCCTCCCCTCCGCAGGCACTGCTCGGAGAACAGACCGGCGCCCTCGCCGTCGCCCGCGGCCTGGCCCTGGAAGTAGCCGACGTCATCCTGGACGCCAACCCCAACGCCCCCGAGAAGAACGACGGCGTGACAACCCCGGCCACGGGCACCGACCTGTCCCGGCCACTGACCGACGCACTCACCGACGCATTCATCGTCAAACCCGCCATGCTCCTGCAGTACGGCCGCGTCTTCGAGGGCGAATGCGCGACCGAGTACGCCAACACCCGCCTCGCACAGCTCGCATTCGACCGCGCGCTCCACGCCCGCGCCGACAAGGTCAAGAAGTACACCGGCTACGCCGACTTCCTCGGCCCCCTCGGATGGGCTGGCATCCCCGCCAACTCCTCCATGCTCAACTTCCAGATCGACATCTCCACCCGGTGGGCCGCCGACCACTTCGGTGACCCACCGATGGAACGCTTCGAGGACAAGTGCGTACCCGGCGACGCGAGCGCCGCGAAGAAGGCATCGCTCGACAAACTGGGCGGCGCGTTCTTCCTCTTGATCGCCGCACTCGTCGTCGCCGTCCTGATCACCGCACTGACCGGGTCGTTCCTGGTCGCCCAGTGCGGCATCGCCTGGGACGCCGTCCGCAGCGAACCCGCGCTGATCGCCGGCCTCATCCCCGGAGCCGGCCGCGCATTCCTGTGGGACTGGGCCGCCTCCGTCCTCCACCGGCTCGGCCAGATACTCACATCCGTCATCGCCCTCGCCGTACTCATCCTGGTCGTCCAGGCCGTCCTCGACCCCGTGCAGCAGGACTGGGGCAGAGAACTGACCCTGCGCTTCGTCCTCGTGGACATCGTCTGCATCGGCGCGATCAAGAAACGCAAAGCGCTCGCGGCCCGCTCCAAGCAGATCTCCTCCAACTTCCGCGCCAAGATGTCCGGCGCCCGCGTCGGCGGCACACACGGCTCCATCTTCACCCCGCCACCGGCCACCGCAGCCGTGCCGAAGAACCGCCACATCGTCCGCAGCACCGTCCGCGGCCTCGTCCGCGGCACGATGGCCGGTGTCGCGCTCGCCCACGGCAACCCCATGGCCGCCATCGGCTACACCATGCCGCGGACCATCGGAGCCACCGCCCTGATGTCCCGCCTCCACACCGGCACCCGACACGTACGCCCGCCCCGCGCCCGGCCCGCAGGCCGCATCACCCCGCCCGGCGCCCCCCGCCCGCAGGGCAACCCGTCCCAGCCCCCGGTCCCGTCCAGGAACCCGGCCAACACCCCGCCCAGGAACCCGGTCCCGCCACTCCCCGCAGGGCCTCCCCGCCCGACCCGGCCCGCCGCACCCCGCCCCCGAACCACCCCCACGCCCACCGCGCCCAGCCGTTCCCGGCGGCACGTCCAGGCCCACCGCGCTGTCTCCCGGCGCGTCCAGCGCGCTGCCACACCGCCGAGCCGCTCGGTGAACGGACCGGGCGGATTCGAAACCTGGCTCACCGCCCGGGAAGAGCGGGAACTCGCCCGCCGACGCAGGCCCCCGCAGGACACGCCGTGACGCGCAAGAGCAAGAAATGGCTGGCTGGCGGCACGACCCTGGTCATGCTGGTGATCGCCTTCACGGGGGCGATCGCCGCACACGTCGCCGGCCTCGGGCAGAGCGAGGCCGAAGCCGCGGCCGCGCAGGCCCAGTGCACCGTTCCCGGAGCCGGCCCGGACGCCGACACGGCCCAGATCACCCAGCAGGTGCAAGCCGTTCTCGCCGGCAGCACCAGCACGGTCAGCGTTCCCGGCCTGCCCGCACCCAAGGAACAGCTCCCCAACGCAAAGTCCATCGTGGCCACCGGAATCCAGCTGGACGTCCCAGCCCGCGGCCAGGTCATCGCGCTTGCCACGGCGCTGCAGGAATCGGGACTGCGGAACCTGGACCACGGCGACCGGGACAGCATCGGCCTCTTCCAGCAGCGCCCGTCCCAGGGCTGGGGAACCCGCGCGCAGATCATGAACCCGGTGTACTCGGCCACCAAGTTCTACAGGACGCTGAAGTCCCTGAAGGACTGGCAGGACATGCCCCTCACCGTCGCCGCCCAGAAAGTCCAGAAGTCGGGCCTGCCCGACGCGTACGCGAAGCACGAGACCCTGGCCACCTCCCTCCAGCGGGCCATCGCACCGACCCTCGGCGCGCCGGCCGCCGGAGGAACCCCCGCGGCCGCCGGACTCGGTGCCGGCTGCGGCACTGCGGCCGATGTCGACTACGGCAACATCCCCCCGGGGGCACTGCCCAAGGGGTACCAGATCCCGCTCACCGCCCCCGTCCAGGCCCGCAACGCGATCCGATGGGCCCTCGCCCAGCTCGGAACCCCCTACCAGTGGGGCGGCACCTGCACCGACCCCCACGGCAGCAACCCCCGAGACCGGTGCGACTGCTCCTCCCTCATGCAACGCGCCTACGGGGTGGCCGGCATCGAGATCACCCGCACCACCTACACCCAGATCAACGACGGACGAGCGGTATCGGAAGACGAACTACAGCCGGGCGACCTGGTCTTCACCAACGGCACCGCGTCCCGGCCCGAGCACGTCTCGATGGTCATCGGCGACGGTCTCGTCGTACACGCCCCCCGGCCAGGACGCGTTGTCGAAGTGGCCGAACTCGCCACCCACGGCACGATCCTGGTCGCCCGCCGGATCGCCCCCTGAGACACCGCCCGGAAGCTCGGACATCGGTCACTGGGGCGGCCGGTCGGGAGACGCTCACACCGTGACCGCTTCCCGGCCGCCCCTCGAACCAGGTCAAAGGCGCAACGGGCAACTCCTACCACAGCGCCCGCCGGGCCGGAATCGTAGTGGGCATGCAGATCACACACCTGGACGGGCTGGGACCCGTCTCCGCTGTCATCCGCTCGATCGGCGCCCGCCACGACGGCGCCCACCAGCTCGTCGCCGACGGCCTGTACCTCGACCTGCGAAAGGCCCTGCGCAACCCCGCCGACGACCCCGCCCTGCGCTACCGCACCGGGCTGGACCCCGATGTGTACGCCCACGTCCTCGCCACCCCCGGGGCCCGGGAGCTGGTCGACCGAACCGCCGTTCAACTCCGGGCCCTGGCCGACAAGGTCCTCCGGGGCCGCCTGGTCCGCCTGACCGTGGCGTGCCCCGGCGGTCTCTAGCCACAAGCAACTGTTGCTGGGATTTCAGTGACTTTGAGTGGCTGCAGATCGGGCAAGTGCTTGTCAGGGCCGTCGGGATGCCTGTTCATGAGCCGCCGTACCTCCTCGCCCTCCGCCTCTCCGGGGCGAGTACCCGCACACGTGTTCTCGATCCCATGGTTCTCGCTGCGGGCGGTGCCGTTTCGGATGCGCAGCCCTGTGTGTGCAGGTCCCGGCCCTGATGGCAGCCGCCCTGCCCGGCTCGCCAGGTGTTTTCAGAGCCGGATGACGACGAGGGCGATGTCGTCGCTGCCACCGCTGGCCACCCCGAGGCGGGCCAGCACCGTGTCGGCGATCTGCTCGGGCCCCAGCCTGCTGCACTCGGCAAGGACGCCCGTCAGGCGGTCCAGGCCAGTGTCGATATCCTCCTCGCGGCGCTCGATCAGCCCGTCGGTGTACAGCACGAGAGTGTCGCCGGGCTTGTAGTGGATGCTGGCCTGCGGCCGGGGGACGTGCTCAAGACGTGCGGCCAGCGGCGGATCGGTCGCCTGGTCCAGCAGCTCGGTGCGCCCGTCGGCGTGCACCAGGACGGGGGGCGGGTGCCCGGCACTGCTGTAGATGATCATCTGGCTCCGCCGGTCCACGATCACTTTGACCGCGGTTGTGCCCAGCGCGCCCTCGATCGAGCGGGCGTACAAGCCGAGGACCTCCAGGGCCTGGGCGGGACGTTCCAGGGCCCGGATTGCGGCCGAAAGGGCGCTGCGCAGCATGCCCATGACCGCAGCTGCCTCAAGGCCGTGGCCGATGACATCGCCGACGGCGAGCGCGAGCCGGTCCGGGGGGATGTCGACGACGTCGTACCAGTCACCGCACACGTTCAGTGAACCGACCGCCGGCAGGTAGCGCACCACGACATTGCGGTGGTGGGCCAGGTCGGGTGCGTGCAGCATGGCCTCCTGCAGCGTGACGGCGACCTCCCGTTCACGGGTGTGAGCCTGGCGCAGCTCCTCGTTCAGCCGCTGCAGCTCCCGCGCCCGCGCAAAAAGCTCCGCCTCCAACGACTCGGCGGCATCCAGGCGCCGACCGGCGCGGACGTCCGTGGGGTGGGCGGCCTGGTGAGCTTTGACGAACGCGGTCACGTCCTCCACCCGGTGGATGATCCACGCCACCTGCCCGTCCGGTCCGAGAACCGGGGAGTTCACCGGGGACCACCAGCGTTCCTCGAACACCCCGGGCCGGTGCGGGACGGGGATGTCGTACTTCTGCAGCGCCATCGTGTCCGGCTTGCGCGTGGCCAGCACCCGGTGCAGAGAGGCCTTCAGGTTCCGCACCCCGTCGGCGTCCGGATCGCCGGGGTTGCCGGGAAACGCCTGGAAGATGTGCTGGCCGACCAGGTCCTCCCGCGTGCGCCCGGTCGCCTCCAGGTAAGGGCTGTCCCGTAAATGATCCCTGAGTGGCCTCGGGCATGGTGGGCTGCTGTGCGGCGGTGGTCTATCCGGCGAGGGTGAGGTTGTGCATCCGTGCGACGCCGAGCATGGCGTAGTGGACTCCGGCGCCTTTGAGGCGGCAGTCGCGGAGAACTTTCCAGGTCTTCATACGGGCGAAGACGTGCTCGACGCGGGCGCGGACCTGCTTGTGGGACTTGTTGTGGGCCTGCTTCCAGCCGGGCAACTCCTCGCCCTTCCGACGTCGGTGAGGCACCACGAGGCCGGTGCCCGGGTAGCCGCCGTCGGCGATGGTCATGGTCGTGCCGACCGCGGCCTTCGCGCCGGATTCCTCCCATGCCTTGCAGTCGTTGCGGTTACCGGGCAGGGGCCGGCCGACCACCACGACGAGCCGGGTGTCGGCGTCGATGACGACCTGGTGGTTGGTCGAGTACCGATAGTTCTTCGACTGCTCAGCGACGGTGTGATCGCGGGTGGGCACCAGGGTGCCGTCCACGATCAGCACGGCGTCCTTCGCGAACCGCTTGCGGGGCTGGAGGGCGAGCATCGGCCCGAGGTGATCGATGATCCGATCCGCCGCCGACTTGGACACCCCGAAAAGCGGAGCCAGCTGGCGCATGGTCAGATTCGTGCGCCAGTACGCCGCGACCAGCAGGGCCCGGTCCTCCAACGGCAGGCTCCACGGCCGGCCCCTGCGGACCGCATCCGCGCCCTGGCGCCGCAGGACCGTCACCAGCTTCCCGAACTGCCGCGGGCTCAGCCCGGTGAACGGGGCTATCCAGGACGGCTCCGCCGCCGTGATCACACCAGCCACGGCGAGATCGTCTCACCTTGATCACGTTCTGGGCTGCAGCCTCTGGCGGACATATCTCAGTCGCCCGGAGGATTCGGGCATGAGAACCTCACGCCTGTGGCTACTGAAACCGAGGTGGGAGAGCTGTTGCACCAGCGCGGCTGGCGGACGGCATTCACAGTCGCTGAAATGGTGAACGCGTGGGCCGCCCTGGTGGGTGACATCGAGCGCGGCTATGGCGACTACATCTACGAGTACACCAACGACCTCTCCTACCGAAACTGGCTGCACGAGGCGTGGCTCCTGCTGGACGAACACATCGTCCATCTCTGGACCCCACAGATCAAAGCTCTAGACGAGCGGTACAAGGCGGCGACCCTCGACGACGACGGCCAAGCACTCGAACAGTTCCTCCGGCTGCCAGGGCCCGAACTGTGGTGGTGGCGGCGACATCCTCGCGTCCTTGCCGGAGACCTAGGGCGTTCGCTTCGCTCGGTTGGTGCCATCGGCACCGACCCTGACACAGCATGACCCTCAGCCTCGTGGAGTTACGGGACAACTCTTACTGAGATTGAACTCGTGAAGTCATAGGGGCTGACGGTTGATTCCTGCCTGCGGTATCACCGGAGGATGAGGTATCCACAGGGTGGCGGGTTGACCGCTGAACGGCAGTGCAAGCGCGAGGAGTTACGGCTGCAGGCT
>NZ_JBIWKI010000066.1:0-23867 GCF_044765565.1 Streptomyces sp. NPDC102437
CGCCTCGATCGACAACCTCGCCAAGCGCATAACGGACGAGACCACCCCCACCTGGCGAGGAACCTACTAGGGCAGAAAGGGCAATTTGCCTAGATCAAACGCCCTCTGAGGAGCAGCGCACCGGGCGGCCCTGCGGGGTTACCAGTCGGACGTCGTAGGGCGGACTCGCACCGAGGCGGTTCGCTCCGTCGAAGGCTGTGGTCACGCAGGCGATCTCCACGAGTTCCGCATCGTCGTAGGCCACGACCACCACGCGGTGGCGGACAGCTGTCGTCATGCCTACGACACTACCGAACCCGTCCAGGAGACAGGTATCCCAGGATTCCGGACATGTAGTCCGGAGGATCTGCCGTGGAGGCGGTGGGTGAGGGTTGTCTGGGCAGCAGCCCGCCGCCAGGCCATCAGCCACCCAACGACTTCAGGAGTCCCGTCATGACCGAAACCTCGCCCGAGCTGTCCGCGGACCCGGTGAAGACCATCGCCTTCGTGCTGTACCCGGGGCTCACCCCACTGGACATCGTCGGCCCGCTGCAGGTCTTCGCAGCGTTGGGTGATCTTGTTCCCGGCTACCGCACGATCGTGGTCGGCGAGCGGATCGAGCCGATGCCGAGCGACACCCCGCTGTCCCTGGTGCCCAGCCACACCTTCCAGGAAATAGCGGATCCGTACGCAGTGATCGTGCCCGGCGGCCTCGTCCCAACCCTGGCCGCGCTGGCAGACGAGAGCCTGCTGCGGAACCTGCGCGAGACCGCGGCGCGGTCCCAGATCGTCGGCTCGGTGTGCACCGGCTCGCTGCTGCTCGCGGCGGCAGGGCTCCTGAAGGGCCGCCAGGCCACCACGCACTGGATGTACCGCGACCTGCTCCCCCGCTTCGGGGCAACGCCGGTCACCCAGCGCTGGGTCGAAGACGGGCACTTCATTACCGCCGCCGGGGTCTCGGCCGGCATCGACCTGGCACTGCACTTGGTCGGCCGCCTCGCCAGCAGCGAGGTGGCGCGCATGGTGCAGCTGTTCATCGAGTATGACCCCGAGCCGCCCTTCGGCCCCATCGACCGGACAACTGCCGACAGCGGCCAGTACGCGCCCTTCGCCCGGCAGCTGCTCCAGAGCGCCCTCGCCGACCACCCTGCCCTCCTGGCGCACCTGAACACCTGAGCATCGTGGGCAGCCGGGCAAGTCACTCGCCTCCGACGGAGCTTACGAAGCGCTGCCCGGCCCGCAGCGCTGGCACGAGATGGTGCTCGTCATGGAGAGACAGATCCGCCTCGACCGCGACGAAGCCCGCACCGACCTCGTCGCCGGCCAGCACAGCATCTACTCCACCGCTCAGCGCTACTCCCACCGACCCTGCGCGGAAGAACACCCATGAACGACACCACGTGGTCCTCGTAAATGCTCGAACCCAGCGCCTGGCCTCACTTGACTCTGTCGGGGATCTTGGATTTTCGGGTGCGGCAGCCTGGTCAACGGGCATGCTCGGGTAGTTCCGATGACCGATGCAGCTGTCGAGGTGCCCGTTGTCCCTCCGCCCCCGTTCCGGTGAGCAAGTCCCGCCTCTGACTGCGCAGGTCGCGCGGGGAGCAATCCGAACGGCACGACCGCGATATGGGTGCGTGATCGGCTGGATGGGCTGTGGTGCGACGAGGACTTCGCTGACTGGTACCCACGTGACGGGCGTCCGGGTCTCTCGCCCGCTCAACTGGGCACCGTCTGTGTGCTGCAGTTTCTGCTCGGCCTGTCGGACCGGCAGGCTGCCGAGGCGGTCCGCTGCCGCATCGACTTCAAGTACGCGATGGCCATGGAGCTGGACGACCCCGGCTTCCACCACAGCGTGCTGGCCGACTTCCGCGACCGTCTGGCCGAAGGCGACCGTGCTGACCGCCTCCTCGACCTCGCGCTGGCCCGCCTCAAGGAGTACGGCCTGGTGCGGGAGCTCACCACACAGCGCACCGACTCCACCCATGTCCTGGCCGCGGTGCGCGACCTGACCCGCCTGGAGCCGATCACCGAAGCGGTACGCGCCGTACTGGAAGAAGTCGCCGGCACCGCCCCTCACCTTCTGGACGAGCTGGTCGACGAGCAATGGGGACGCCGCTACGGCCGACCGGTCCGCCTGGGCAAGAACCCCACCAAGCCCAAGACCAGGATCCTCGCCACCGGAAACGATGCCGTCCGGCTCCTGGAACACCTCTACCAGCACGGAGCAGACCGCGCGTTCAGCCCCCGTATCCAGGCGCTGCGCCAGATCATGGTGCAGAACTACCACCGCGACGCCGCAGGACACCTGCGCTGGCGGAGTGCCGAGGCGGAAGGCGGGCCCGGGCTGCCGCCCTCGTCCCGGGCGATCGTCTCCCCCTACGACATTTCGGCCCGCTACGCTCGTCACGGACACATCATCAGCTGGAAGGGGTTCTCCGCTCACCTGACGGAGACGTGTGCTCCGGACGGCCCCAAAGTGATCACGGACGTGGCCACCACCGCGGCCACCCACACGACAGCAAGGTCCTGCCCGGCATCCACACCCGCCTGCACCGCCGCGGCCTGCTACCCGCCGAGCACCTGGTCGACAGCGGCTACACCTCCCTGGTCCACCTGGACCAGGCCGCCCGACAACATCAGGTCACCGTCACCGGACCGCTGCCGGGCAACCCCACCCACCAGCACCGCCAGAATGAAGGCTTCGGCCGGGACGACTTCCACATCGACTACGACCGCCGACAGGTCACCTGCCCCCAGGGCCAGGTCAGTCGGGGCTGGCACGGCCCCTGCCCGACCTCCTCACCCACCGCGGCCCCGCTGATCGTGGCACGGTTCACCAAGGGCCAGTGCCACCCCTGCCCGGCCCGCGCCCAGTGCACCACCTCCCGCGAAGGCGCCCGCAACGTCGGGTTTCCTCCACGCGAGCTCCGCGACCCTCACCTCCGCGTCCGAACCGAGCAACAAACGCCCGAGTGGAAGACCCGCTACGCGGTCCGCTCAGGAGTAGAGGGCACGGTCAACGAGTTCGCCCACGGCCACGGCATGCGCCGCAGGCGCGGTGTCAGGGCGGGCAGGGTGCGGCCTGTCGGGCAGACGACGACGATGCCGGCGAGCGCGAGGCGAGCCGCAGGACATTCGGCCGACCAGCGGGCCAGCAGATCTGGAACGTGCTGGACCGCGCTGCGAGCCGGGGTCTCGCTATCGGGATCGGTGTGCTGCGGGGTGGCCGGCAAGGTGGCGCTCGGCCACGGCAGCGGCTCTGAACAGTAGGCCAACGGCCTGGAACCGGTGTCGGGCGGTAATCCGGTCATCGACGGCGAAATCCGCTGGACCAGCCAGCACGAGACCCTCGCACAGAACAACGCTGCCCAGGCGTCCTTCGGCACCACGAGCGAGCAGTAGGAACGAGCTCGACGACTCGTCACGCCTTCTGCCGACTGACGCACCGCCAAGAGCTCTCTGCGGTGCAACCGGCGGCTAGAAGACTGCTGAAATGCCTGGCCGCAGGATCGACCGTCCGGCCACCAGCGCCGCACGGATCGCTGCGAAGTTGGCGCCGCCGTGGTCGAGAAGGTCGGTGGCCAAGACGTCTTCGAGCTCCAGCTCGTCGTCGATATCGCTCGCGAAGTTCTGGCGGTTCGGATGACCCATGACGAACGCCTGGGGATCTTCGGCGAACACCATGTTGAAGCCCGAGGTGTTGATGACTATGCGGGCGGTGGTGCGTCCGCAGACGACAAGGATGCCGTAGTTGTCGTGACCAAAGACTCCGTTCGACGCGGTCAGGTCACCGCGCACCACCACGTTCGGCTCTCCGGCGACGAAGATGTTACGTGCCCGCAGGTCTCCAGTCACCAGCAGAAAGCAGCCGCCACCGTGGGACGACCACGACAGGTCCCCACCGACTGTCAGGTCCCCCGCCACGATCACGTTGCAGGGATTCCAGTCACCGGGTGGTTGTGAGACAAGATCGCCGTCAACGGTCAGACCGGTGGCGTACAGGCGAATCTCCTGATCGCGAGCGAAATCCCGGTACGGATACCCGACGTCGGCCGACACCGCGAACCTCCTTTCGGCCTGTTCAGCGTCGAGGATTCGATGTTGTGGCAACAGACTCGCGGACATGCTGCCCAATGTAGGTGATCAATCCCAAGGGGCGCCTGCGGAGACGAGAACGAGGGCGTCCAAAATTGCTTTGTGACGAGCAACCTGGACACCCTCGCGACAGCACTCTATGCGACGGCCGACGACCTGCTGAAGGAGCATCCGGACTTGGCACCGTGGCGACCACCGGTCAGCATTGCACCGCGCCTGAGCTGAGCGATGCCGAACTGGTCACCCTCGCGATGATGTAGGCCATGCTCGACTTCACCTCCGAGGCCAAGTGGCTCCGCCACGCCCGCGCCCACCTGCGGCACCTCTTCCCCTACCTGCCCCAGCAACCTGGCTACAACAAGCGGCTGCGTAAGGCCGCCCGCCTGCTCCGCGGGATCACCCGAATCCTGGCCGCCAACACCTCGGTGTGGAGCGACGACGTATGGATCGTGGACTCCACACTTGTGGAATGCGGCCGCTCACGCGAGACCGTCAAACGCTCCGACCTCGCCGGATGGGCTCAGTCCGGCTACTGCGCCAGCCACAGCCGCTTCTTCTGGGGACTGCGCCTGCACCTGATATGCACCCTTCAGGGACTGCCCGTCGCCTTCGCCTTGACCGGAGCCAAAGCCGACGAACGTGAAACCCTCCTCGACCTCCTCGCCGCCGAACCGGACTTCCTTCAAAGCAGACCCGGACAGACACTGATCGGCGACAAGAACTACTTCGGCCGCGCCTTCGAACACGAACTCGCCGAGCACGCCTTGAGTAGCGCGCGGTCGGCCGCGTCCGTGCGGTTCGTCAACGAGGTGGCGGGCAAGCCGAACGCGGTGAGCAGCGCGGCCCGCAGTTGCGGCAGTGGCCCCGGTCGGCGAAACGGCACTCCGGTTCTGTCAGGGGGCGCCGTCCTAGCGGCGACGGTGGCAATGAGAGGCAGGCATGGTCTGCTCCCCCGGAACTGTGTGCGAGGCCGCGCGCCGTCCGTTCCCACCCCCGCTCGGGTTCGGCGTATGGCCATCACCCCGGCCAACGAGCACCACGACCCGTCAATCGGTCTGCAACACCCGTCGCGCGTCGCCCGTTGGGGCCGCCCCGGTGCGCTCTACCCGGCGTGTATCCGGCCCGTGCAACCGTTCGTGGCTGCACGGGGTGAAGACAGGCGGCTACTTGGGGGCGGCGAACGAAATGGTGCCCGTGCCCTTGAAGCGCTTGCCGTCGTCGAGCTTCCCTAGTTCCAGTTCGAACGTCCCCGGCTTGAGGCCTTTACCGATAGTCGCCCTCGCACCTGCACGGCACTTGATCGTCTCGGTGCCGATGTCGGTGTTGATGCCGCCTGTTGCCCGCAGCAGCACGGTCATGTCCCGTTTGGGATAGTTGCAGTTCTTGACGGTGAAGTGGACAGCGCCGCCACCGGTCTTGAATTCGGGTGTCAGCCAGAGGTGGCTGTAGTTGAAGTTCACCGTCCGGCTGGCCGCCTCTGCTTGTGCAGCCTGCATGACGACGAGAGCACAGGCGCAGGACAGAGCGACAGAGGCTCGGGGCAGACGCCGCTTCACGGTACGAGCGTGGTTCATATGACCCTCTCGCGAGGTAGGGGAATGAAAGGATCAATCTTCTCGAACTGGTCGTCAGCGGGATATCACACGCGCGGGTGACAGCGCCCCGGCGATGTTGCTTCTCCAAGACTGCAGTCAGGCTTGCCGCGTCTTCAGGCGTTGAGAGGAGACGCCTTCCTCGCGGAGCAGGATGCGCAGGCCCTCGCGGCTGATGTCGTCGACCACCCCGTCGGAGACCAAGAAGTCCGCCAGCTTCATCAGGCTCCACACCGAGAACGGCAGGTCATGATCGGTCGGCTTGGACTTCGCGAGGCGGTCGGGGCGACCCGGATTCCTTGTTCGTGCGCGCTTCCGCGTTGCGGACCTCTCGCAGATCAGGCGTTTGGCCTGCTCGTCGACCGACAGGCGGAGGGATCTGGACCTCCTGGCCACCACGTCAGCGCCTCTCCCGAACACTCGCCCAGCCATCCGAAGCGACGTACGGCACTTCCAGCACCTCGGATAACCGCGCGTCGAACCGAAGGCCGCGCACACACTCCGGCCAAGGCGATACCTAGATCACGCGCCAAGAGCAGCGCGGCAGCGGCAGGCGGGCGCGGTCCACAGCGACCGGAGTCCGTGTCCCCGCGGCCGACGCCGCGTGGCATCGGCACCGCGCGCGGTCTCACGTCCAGAGAATGCCTCCACGCTAATGACAATGAAAACTATTACCAGTAATGTCACCCCGGTCGGTCGCGTGCACCCCGGGTCGGCGTCATCACTCCGACCGCATACCTCAACCATGCTGTGAGAAAGGGAAGTTGTGGCTCATCTGCTGATGGTCGAAAGCTGGGTCGGGTCCATGGGCAGACTGCTGCCAAGAGCCATTCGAGAGGCAGGTCACGAGTTCACCTTTCTCACCCGTGACCTTCACCACTACCTGCGCTCTGCCCCGGAGGGCGCGACGCATCCCCTCCTCTCCTCCCGCCACGTGCTCACCACGGACACCAATGACGCCGACACCGTGCTGCCCTTCGTCGAGCGCACCCACGACGTCCTGCGTTTCGACGGAGTGATCACTTCCTGCGACTACTACCTCCAGACGGCTGCTCAGGTCGCAGCGCGCCTCGGGCTGCCCGGTCCCACGCCTGAGGCGGCCGGGAACGCGTGCCGCAAGGACGCGACCCGCCATGCCCTGGCAGAGGCCGGTCTGCCGGGACCGCGGTTCGCCGTGTGCGCGGACTGGGCAGACGCCGCCGCAGCGGCCCACGACATCGGCTACCCGCTGGTCCTGAAGCCCGTGGACCTGTGCGCTGGGATGTTCGTACGCCGCGTCGACAACGAAGCCGCCCTGGCTCACGCCTATCGCGCGCTCGCCGCCTTCCCCGTCAACGCCCGCGGACAGCGCCGCTACCCCGTGGTGCTGCTCGAAGAACTCCTCGATGGCCCGGAAGTAAGCATCGAAACCGTGTCCCACGGCGGTACCGTGCACGTCGTCGGCGTCACCGACAAGAGCGTCGGCGGAGCCCCTGGGTTCATCGAGACCGGCCACATGTTCCCCGCCGCACTGGATCCGGCGGACACCGAGGCCGCCGAGGAGACCGCGTGCCGGGCGCTCAAGGCCCTCGGTCTCGACCAGGTCGTCGCCCACACCGAGATCAAGCTGACGGCCGACGGGCCACGTCTCATCGAGGTCAACCCCCGGCCCGCCGGCAACCGCATCACCGAGCTCGTACGTCGTGTGACCGGCATCGACCTCGCCGCCGCCTGCGTTGACGTCGCCCTCGGCCGCGCGCCGGACCTCCGCCGCCGTGACACCGGGCTGACCAGCGCCGCCATCGGCTTCCTGGTGCCCGACGAGGACGGCGTACTGGAGAGCGTCGACGGCGCCGACACCGTCCGCGCGGCCGACGGCCTGCTGGAGCTCCAGCTGGCCGAGCCCGGCAAGGCCGTCAAAGCCGCCGGCAGCAACAACGAGTACCTCGGCCACGTCATGGCCGGGGACGCCCAGGGGCCCGCCGCCCTGACACGCGTCGAAACCCTCCTCGCGCAGCTGCGTCCCCGGCTGGTGACCCGATGACCGTCCCCACCGGCATACGCGCCGCAGCCTCCTCGTACGACGACCTCGTCCAGCTGGTGCTGGCCGGCCGCATCGGCCCCGATCCGCGTACCCAGCGAATCGCCCTCGCCTTCACCACCCGACAGGCGGTACGACACGAAGGACGCGGCTCCGGCTACCGGAACGAAGTGCTGAGCCTGCGCCTGGCCGAAGTCGTCGGGTCCTGTGCGGTCGAGCCGGGCGAGCTGCCCGACGGCGCCGTCGAGGACTGCGTCGGCGCGGACATCGCCCGCCTCGTCGAACACGGACTGCCCCCGGTCCGGGTCGCCGCCCTCGACGCGTACCTCATGCACGCCCTGCCGCACGGCCCCGAGAACGGCGCACGACCCTGCCTGCTGACCGCCGGAACGTCGCTGGAGAAGTCCAGGGCCAGGGCCAAGGCCGTGGTGGAGCTCATCGACGCCTCCCCCGGAGCGACCGTGCTCGTGGTGGGGGTGGTGAACTCACTGCTGGAGGCCCTGCGGGCACGCGGTCTCGCGTACATCCCCTGCGACCTCAAGGGCGGCACGACCGAATGGGGCGAAGCGGTACGCACCAACTTCCTGGCGGAGCTGGAGCGCTGCGACGCGATCCTCGCCTCCGGCATGACCCTCGGCAACGGAAGCTTCGAGCCACTGCGCCGGCACGCACAGCGCCACGGCACCCCCCTTGTGATGTTCGCGCAGACCGGCAGTGCGGTCCTGCCACGCCTGATCGGCTCCGGCGTCACCGCGGTGTGCGCGGAGCCGTACCCCTTCTTCTGGCTGGACGGCGGCTTGGGGACCATCCACCGCTACGGAGAAGCCCGGTGACCACGATCCTCCTCGACTCCGCGCGCGCCACGGGCAACCGGGAGCTCCTCGGCCTGCTCGGCCGCACCCCTCTCGCCCGCGTCACCGTCGACCTGCCCTGCCCGCAGCCGGGCTTCTGGGCCAAGCTGGAAGGACTCGGCGTCGGCGGTATGAAGGCCCGTGCCGCCGTCTCCATGTTGCTGGGCGCCCGGAAACGCGGCGAACTGCGGCCGGGCGCACCCGTGGTGGAGTCCACCTCCGGGACTCTCGGCATCGGACTGGCCTTCGCCGGACAGGCCCTCGGCCACCCGGTCGTGCTGGTCGGCGACAGAGAGCTGGAACACTCGATGCGGCAGCTGCTCTGCGCGCACGGTGTACGCCTGGAGCTCGTCGACCGCCCGGCGGCCGAGGGCGGCTGGCAGGCCGCCCGGCTCGCCCGGCTGCGCCAACTGCTCACCCTGCTGCCCGACGCGTACTGGCCCGACCAGTACAACAACCCGGACAACACGGCGGGTTACGCCTCCCTCGCGGCTGAGCTGGCCACCCAGCTCGATCACCTCGACGTGCTGGTCTGCAGTGTCGGAACCGGCGGCCACAGCGCCGGCATCAGCGGACCGCTGCGACGCCACTGGCCCCGCATGCGGCTCATCGGCGTGGACGCCACCGGCTCCACCATCTTCGGCCAGCCTGCCAGGCCCCGCCTCATGCGCGGCCTCGGCAGCAGCATCCACCCGCGCAACGTCGCCTACGACGCCTTCGACGAGGTCCACTGGGTCGGCCCCGCCGAGGCCGCCGACGCCTGCCGCCGGCTGGCCCGCGGTGCCTTCGTCAGCGGCGGCTGGAGCACCGGCGCCGTCGCCCTCGTCGCCGCCTGGGCCGCCCGCGTCCACCCCGGCACTGTCGTCGCCACCGTCTTCCCCGACGGACCGCACCGCTACCTCGGCAACGTCTTCGACGACGACTTCACCACCGCCCACGGCATCGCCCCCGCCACCGCCGCCACCCGCCCTGTCGAGATCCCACACCCCAAGGCCGTGGAAGCCACCGGCTGGGCCCGCTGCCGCACCGTCACCGATCCGCTCGCCACTCCCCAGGAAGAGAACCCGTGAAGGCCCGCCAGCGCACCGTACGCCTCGGCCTCACCGAACCGCTGCGCATCTCCCGCTCCACGATGGCGGCCCGCGAGGCCGTGTGGCTGACCATCGAGCACGAAGGACAGCAGGGCCACGGCGAGGCCGTGACCAGCGTGTACTACCGACTCGACGCCAACGACCTCGGACGGCTGCTGCACACGCAATCCCAGTGGCTGGCCCGGTTCACCGATCCCGAGAGCGCCCTGGAAGACTTCCGGGCCGGTGCCGGACACGCCGCCCCGCCGGCTGTGACCGCTGCCGTGGAGTCCGCATTGCTCGACCTCGTCGGCAAGCGCCAAGCGTCCCGGTCCACCAACTCCTGTTCGCCCGAAGTGACCCGCCCCGTGCCGCGACCGCCCACACCATCGGCATCACCGCACCGGAGCGGGCCCAGGCACACGCGGCCAGCCTCGTACGCGCCGGATTCTCGGTCCTCAAACTCAAGGCCGGCGCTCCGGACGCAGCCGAAGACCTGGCCCGTGCACGGGCCGTCCGCACCGCCGCCCCCCACGTCCGGGTGCTCCTCGACCCCAACGGAGCATGGACCGTCCAGGAGTCCGAGCGACTGCTCCCACTCTTCGCGGAACTGGGCGTCGAAGCCGTCGAGCAGCCCTTGGCGCCCGGCGATCCGGAGGCACTGGCGAAGCTCGCGGAGCGCTCGCCGCTTCCCGTCATCGCCGACGAGGACGCGGTCGGCATCGAGGACGCCCGCCGCCTCGCCGGGCGGGTTCAGGGCATCAACGTCAAGCTGGCCAAGTGCGGCGGCCCCAGCGCCGCCCTGCGCATCGCCGAACTCGTCGCGGGCACCGGAACCGAGCTGATGCTCGGCTGCCTGACCGCCAGCACCCTTGGCATCGCCCCCGCCGTCCACCTCGCCGACCGCGCCCGCTGGGTCGACCTCGACGGCCACCTGTTGCTCGCCGACGACCCATGGACGGGCATCGGCGGTACCGACGGCATCGTACGGGCGAGCCGGGACCCGGGCCTGGGCATACGCGAGCGCCGCACCGAGGAGGCCATGACATGAAGACATGGCACGAGATACGCAGCTTCCCGCTCGCGATCCGGCTCCTCCTGGTCAACCAGCTCGGCGTCAACACCGGCTTCTACCTGCTCGTCCCGTACCTCGCTCTGCACCTGAGCGAGGACCTGGGGATGTCCGCGGCCGTCGTCGGCATCGTGCTCGGCGTGCGCAACCTCAGCCAGCAAGGGCTGTTTCTTATCGGCGGGACGGCGTCGGACCGGCTCGGAGCACGCGGCGTCATCATCGCCGGATGCGCCCTGCGCACCGTCGGCTTCGGACTGTTCGCACTCGGCGACTGGCTGCCCGTACTCCTCGCCGCGTCCGTGCTCAGCGGCCTGGCCGGCGCCCTCTTCAATCCGGCGGTGCGCGCCTATCTCGCCCTCGAAGCAGCGGAGCGCAAGGCGGAGGCCTTCGCCCTGTTCAACGTCTTCGCCACCACCGGCGCCCTGATCGGACCACTGCTCGGCGGCGCACTGCTGCTGGTCGACTTCCGTGTCTCCGCACTCACCGCGGCCGGGATCTTCGCGCTGCTCACCGTCGCCCAGGCCATGGTGCTGCCGGCCCGCGAGGTCGCACCGACCGGCAGGACCGTCGTCGCCGACTGGCGCGAGGTGATCGGCAACCGAGGTTTCCTCGCCTTCGCCCTGGCCATGGTCGGCATGTTCACGCTGGAGAACCAGCTGTATCTGCTGCTGCCCGACGGGGCGCGGCGGGCCACCGGCTGGGAAGGCGCCGCCGGGCTGGTCTTCCTCATCGGCACACTCACCAACCTCTGGCTCCAGTTGCGCATCACCACCGCGCTGAAGAAGCGGGGCAGCAGCGCGCGTTGGATCAGCACCGGACTCGTGCTGATGGGGCTGTCCTTCTTACCGCCGATGGCGATGTCGGGGCACGACAACACCCCTGACGGTCTCGCCGACGCGGCGCTGCGCGCGCTGCCCGTCCTGGCCGGTGCCCTGCTGCTCCACCTGGGCGTGATGCTGGCCCAGCCGTTCGTGATGGAACTGGTCCCCGGCTTCGGCCGTGCCGAACTCACCGGCACCTGCTTCGGCCTGTTCTACATGGTCTCCGGCATCGCCGCCGCCGTCGGCAACACGGTCGTCGGCCTGGCCATGGACACCGGTGAGCGCACCGACACGCCGTGGCTGCCGTGGGCGTGCTGCCTGGCCTTCGGACTCTCCTCCGCCGCCGCTGTCGCCCGGCTGCACCGCCGCCGGGTCCTTCCCTCCCGCCCCCCGTCCGTCCCCGCGACAGCATGAGGAGCAGGCCACCCATGACCGCCACCACTGTGAACCTGCTCACCGACAACCCCGCGCTGTACGAGACCCGCTTCCCCGACCCCGAACGGCTCGCCGGACGCTGGACCGAGGACTGCCTGCGCCGGTACGGGCCGCCCGGCCCACGCGTCCTGGACATCGGCTGCGGCACCGGCCGCGACGCCGCCCACCTGCACCGCGCAGGACGTACGGTCACTGGCGCCGACCTGTCCGACGCGATGCTGGAGTACGCCCGCGTCCGACACCCCGGTCCGGCATACGTCCGGGCGGACCTGCACGGCTTCGACTTCGAAGAACACTCCTTCGACGCCATCGTGTGCCTCGACAGCGCCCTGCTGTACTGCCACACCAACGACCAGCTCGACAGGTTCCTGGCGTCCTGCCGCCGCGCACTGATGCCTGGCGGATTGCTAGTCGCGGAAATGCGCAACGGCGCCTTCTTCCTCGGCCGCACGGAACTCCTCGACGCTCCGTCCACCAACGGTTTCACCTGGCGGGGAACCACCTACCGCTCCGTCACCACGCTGACCGTGGACAGGACCGCCCAACTGCTGCGCCGTACACGAGTGTGGACCGCCGACGACGGCACCGCGCCGGTCGAGCAGCACTCCGCGTGGCGCCTGCTCTTCCCCCAGGAGCTGCGCCATGTCCTGGCCGCCCACGGCTACGAGGTGCTCGCCCTGTACGACGGGCCGGGCCCGCGCACCGAGCCACCGTGGCAGGAGGGCGACCTGCCCGCCGCGACAGCCGCCGCAGATCGGCTGCATCTGGTCGCCCGCCTCATCCCGGCGCCCCGCACCTGAGACCCCCGCTTCTTTCCGCTCGCACAACAACAGCAGCAGCAAGGAACACTCCATGAACGACACCTCCGTGAACGACCCGCGCTTCCCCGGTCTGCACCGCCGAGGCGTCCTCGCGGCAGGCGCCGTCGGTCTCGGCGCCCTCGCCGTCACCGGCTGCGCCGGTACCGGACCGGCCGGCGACACCTCCAGGGCCGACAACAAGCCCCGGCGTGGCGGACGGCTGCGCGCCGCGTTCGCCGGCGGCGGCGCGAGCGAGACGCTCGACCCGCACCTTGCCAACCTCTTCGCGGACGTGGTCCGTGCCAAAGCCCTCTTCGACAAGCTCGCCGACTACGGCCCCGACCTGTCCGCCCAGCCCCGGCTGGCCGTGACGTGGGAACCGAACGCCGGCCTGAACCGCTGGAAGGTCACGCTGCGCAAGGCCGTCTTCCACAACAGCAAGCCGGTCACCGCCAAGGACGTCCTGTACAGCTATCGGCGCATCACCGATCCGAAGCAGGCGTTCCGTGCCAAGGCATCCCTGGAACCCATCGACCTCGATGCGAGCCGCTCGCTGGACGACCGGACCGTCGAGTTCGTTCTCAAGCGCCCGACCGCCGAGTTCCCCAACGTGCTCGCCGCGTTCGGCGCGTACATCGTGCCCGAGGGCGAGCAGGACTTCGACGACGATCCGGTGGGCAGCGGCCCCTTCCGCTTCGTCGCCTTCGCCCCTGGCAAGTCCGCGGTCTTCCGGCGCAACGAGGACTACTGGGACGGCTCCCCCTTCCTGGACGAGCTGGAGTTCATCGTCGCCAACGAGGAGTCCGCCCGCGTCAACGCCCTGCTCGGCGGCCAGATCGAATACGCCCACGAGCTCAACCCCACCACCGCCCGCGCCCACGAAGGCAAGGGCCGAATCGAGATCATCCGGCTCCGCAACAGCGCCATGCAGTCCTTCGCGATGAAGACCGACCGCCCTCCCTTCGACGACAAGCGCGTACGGGAGGCGTTCTTCCTGATCGCCGACCGCAAGGAGCTGGTCGACGGCGCCCTGTCCGGCGCCGGCGAGATCGGCAACGATCTGTTCGGCAAGGGCTACGAGTACTACGCCGCGAGTCTGCCTCAAAGGGAGCAGGACCTCGACCGGGCCAAGGCACTGCTCAAGCAGGCCGGCGCCGAGAATCTCGAGGTCACCCTCGACACCTCGCCCGTCGCCGCCGGATTCGCCGAAGCCGCCACCATCTTCCGCGACCAGGCCGCCCGAGCGGGTGTGACCATCACCGTCAGGACCGGCAGCAAGGAGAGCTACTGGAAGGACATTCTCGAATCCGGAACCCTTTGCTCCTACCGCTCCGGCGCCATGCCCATCGAGGCCCACATCTCCCAGCGCCTGCTCACAGGTTCCACCACCAACGCCACCAAGTGGCAGCACAAGGACTTCGACGCCCTCTACCAGCAGGCACAGTCCACCAAGAACAAGACCGCCCGCGCCGCCGTCCACGAGCGCATGCAGCGCCGCCTGCACGCCGAAGGCGGCTTCCTGGTCTGGGGCTTCGCCGACTGGCTCCTCGGCACCGCCCGCAACGTCCGTGGCGTCGAGACCAAGGCACCGGCGAACTCCCTCGACTGGGCGCGCTTCGACAAGGTGTGGCTCGCGTGACCGGACTCCGGCCCTGGATCGCCCGGCGGCTCCTGCTCGGTGCGGCACAGACGGCAGCCGTCGTGCTGCTCGTCTTCGCTCTCACCGAGGCGCTGCCGGGCGATGCCGCCGTCGCCCTCGCCGGCGACCAGCCCGACCCGGAACGCATCGCCGCCATCCGCGAGGCGATGGACCTCGACCGGCCCGCGCACGAACGCCTGGCGGACTGGGCGGCCGGGCTGCTGCACGGGGACTTCGGCACCTCCCTGGCCTCCGGTCGCCCCGTCAGTACGTACATCGCCGAAGGCTTAGGGCCGACACTGCTGCTCGCCGCCCTGACGGTCGCACTCCTCGTCCCCGTCGGTGTCGGCCTCGGTGTCCTCTCCGCCCGCCACGAGGGCCGATTCACAGACCGGCTGATCAGCTCGGTGACGCTCGGCGCCTACGCCGTACCCGAGTTCGCCTTCGGCATACTGCTGGTCACTGTCTTCGCACTACGCCTGGGGTGGCTCCCGCCGACCGCCGTCGGCTACGGCACCGACCTCCTGGCCCACCCCGCCGCGCTGGTGCTGCCAGTGCTCGTCCTGCTCTCCCGCCCCGTCTGCTCCCTGGCCCGACTCGTACGCGCCGGCATGATCGACGCACTGGCTTCGCCCTACGCGGCACACGCCCACCGCTACCGCGTTCCGGGCGCCCGTATCCGCTACGGACACGCTCTTCCCAACGCCATTGCGCCCGCCACCCAGCAACTTGCCCGCACCGTCGACTGGTTGCTGTGCGGCGTCATCGTCGTGGAAGCGATGTATGTGATCCCCGGCCTCGGCACCGTCCTGATGAACGCCGTCGCCGAGCGGGACGTACCGGTCGTCCAGGGCCTCGCCGTCGTCTTCGGTATCACCGCCGTCCTCCTCAACCTCGGTACCGATCTGGTCACGCGCCACTTCGCCCCCCGAACGGAGGTGGCCGCATGAAGTCCCGTTTCGCACTCGGCGCCGTCGTCGTCGGCTTTCCCCTCGCCCTGGCCCTTCTGGGACCGCTGTTCACGGGTGGCCCCGGGCCCCGGGCCGCTTCGTTCACGCTCGGCGGCGGACACTGGCTCGGGACCGACTTCGTCGGCCGGGACGTCTGGCGCCAGGTCCTGCTCGGGGGACGTTCCGTGGTGGTCGTGGCGCTGGCCGCGGCCGCCCTGACCTACCTCGTGGCGGTCCCCATCGGCCTCGCCGGCGCGCTCACCCACCGCACATGGCTGGAAGAGCTTGCCATGCGGCCGCTGGATGTGCTGCTCGCCGTGCCGTCACTGCTGATGATCCTGCTCGTCTCCGCCGTCTTCACGCCCGGTGCCGTCGGTCTCGCCATGCTGGTGGCGCTCGTCAACATCCCCGACGCGGCCCGGATCGTACGGGCAGCGGCAGCCGAGGCCGCATCGCGTCCGGCGGTCGAAGCGCTGCGGATGCAGGGCGAGACGTGGTGGCGCACGGCCGTCGGCTACGTCGGCCGGTCCCTCACGCGTACGCTCGCCGCCGACGCGGGCGTACGGCTGACCGGTGTGCTGTACCTCGTCGCCACTGCGGCCTTTCTCGGCGTCGGTGTCGAGCCGGACGCGGCCGACTGGGCTGTGATGGTGAACCGCAACCGCACCGGCCTGTATGTCCAGCCCTGGGCCGTGGTCGTGCCCGCCCTGCTCATCGTCGGCCTCACCATGGGGACCAATCTGCTCGTCGATGCCCAACTGGAGAAGAGGAAGCGGAAGTGAAGGCCGACAACGCCGTGAACGCGGTCGCTGAGATCGAAAACCTGCGCGTGGAGGTCGGCGGCCGGGCCATCGTCGACGGCGTCGATCTGCGGGTGCTCCCCAACACGATCACCGCCCTCGTAGGCGCGTCCGGCAGCGGCAAGACAACCACTGGCCTCGCCCTGCTCGGGGAGTACCCTGCAGGCGCACGCGTGACCGGCAGCGTACGAGTACCCGACGGCCTGGTCGGATACATCCCGCAGCACCCGAGCGCCGTCCTCAATCCCGCCCGCCGCATCCGTGCCCTGCTTTCCGACATCGCCCGCACACAGATACGGCACCTGCCACGGCAAGGCCGCCGAGCCGCCATCCGCAAGCGCGTCCTGCGAGCCCTGTCACTGGCCCAGATATCCGACGCCGAGGCGATGCTGGGCCGATACCCCCACCAGTTGTCGGGCGGCCAACAGCAGCGCGTCGTCCTCGCACAGGCACTACTGCTCGGAGCCAGGATGCTGGTGGCCGACGAGCCGACCACCGGCCAGGACGCGCTGACAAAACGAAGCATCGTCGACCAGCTCGCCGCCGTGGCCCAAGAAGGAATCGCCGTCGTCCTGCTCAGTCATGACCTCGATGTCGTACGCACGCTTGCCGACGAGGTTCTGGTCATGCATGACGGGCACGTGGTCGAGTCCGCGCCGGCCGAGCGCCTGTGGCTCGCACCACGGCACCCCTGGACAGCCGAACTCCTGGCATCCGGAACCACCACCAGACCCATCGAACCGGCATCCGAAGGAGACACGGTCCTCCAGACCGGGCCCCTCACCGCCCACCACGGCCGAACGGCAGTACTCCGCACACCTGGACTCACCCTACGCACCGGCAAATGCCTGGCCGTCGTCGGCCGCTCGGGCAGCGGAAAGACCACTCTCGCCCGCTGCCTGGCAGGCCTGCACCGGAACCACGACGGCGAGATCCGTCTCAACGGCACCAAGCTTCCGCGCAGCCTCAGGGACCGCACGCGCGAGCAGCTCGCCGCGGTCCAGTACGTCTTCCAGGACGCCAGGGCGGCGTTCGACGAACACCGCCCGGTCCTCCACCAGGTGGCCCGAACGGCGCTGCGGCTGCGCGGAACGGTCGAGGAAGACGCCCTGGCCGAAGCACTCACCACTCTCGTCGGCCTCGGCCTGAGCGAGGACCTCGTACACCGTCGCCCCGGCCGACTGTCCGGCGGGGAACTCCAGCGCGCCGCGCTGGCCCGCGCCCTGCTGGCCCGGCCACGCGTGCTGATCTGCGACGAGATCACCTCAGGCCTCGACACCGTCACCCGGCAGAGCATCCTCGACACCCTCACCGGACTCGTGGGTGACCGAGGCGACCTGTCCCTGGTGCTGATCACGCACGACCTCACCACGGCTGCCCTGGCCACCCGTATCGCCGTCCTGGAGGCCGGCCACCTCGTCGAAGAGGGACCAGCACACCGACTCCTCACCACACCGCAGCACCCGTCCAGCGTACGGCTGATGGAGACCGCCGACACGGACGCGCGCTGCTCACACCAGCGGGACCCAGCCGAGGAAGATGTGACCGGCGGCCCCGTAGCGCAGGATGTCGTTGGGTCCTGTCGGGGAGCGGACGGGACCGGCTGGCACCCCGGCGGTCCACCGGGCGGGGTTCGCGGTCGGTGGTGACTTCGGCGCCGGAGGGCGAGATGGCCGAAATCGGCGGCACCCCGGCCGGATGACCGTTGAGGATTCCGGTCTCCGCAGCGTCCCCGTAGCGGTACCCGGGCGCCCGTCCCTCGCAGGGCGTGAGCCGACCTGCCACCTTGCCGGTCGTGAGGGCGCCACTTCTGGGGCACTTTGTCGAATATCACACGAAATCAAGTCCCACACTTCGCCCGCTTCGCTCCATATGTCCAAAATGTTCGATCACGTGCCACGTATCGTCGGCGTTGGCGGGTGAATTCTCAGAATTCGATCCGGTACGACTGAGCCCCGACTCCCACTCATCGATTCTCCGCAGCCCGGACAGATACCAGGGCGACAATCTGCTGGAGCCCGGCCGAGCTGAGCGACTGTCAGCAATCACAGCGGAAGCCGACCCTCAGCCGGCCCCACAACGCGCGACAAGGTGACCTTCAACACACAGCGGGACAGGACACAGCCTTCATGTATGGATCACGAATATTGGCCTGCTCGCGGCGCTCTCTGGCCACTGCCCTGACCGCAAGCTCCCTGCTCACCGTATTGACCATGGCAACCCCAGCCTCGGCCGACACCGCCAGTGCCACGGCGGGGGACGCGAAGGTCTTCTGCACCTCGAAGAGGCCGGGCCTGGCCTCCGAGCTTTCCCGCGACATCGCCAGCGCTCTCGGCGGGCGAGAGGGCACATCGTCGCTGGCTCTGTACGACCGGATCACTGCAACCACCTGCGAACTCAAGCCCAACACGCATTTCGACTCCGCCAGCGTGGTGAAGATTTCAGTGCTCGGATCACTGCTGCGGCAGGCCGAGGAGGCACACCGGAAACTGACTCCGCGGGAGGTGGAACTGACCACCGCCATGATCACCCAGTCGGACAACGACTCCACCTCGGCCCTCTGGCACCAGATCGGCGCCGCCGGCTTCAGCAGGTTCCTCACTCTTGCACAAATGCGGCATACCGTTCCCGGCTCCGGGAAGAGTTGGGGCCTCACCCAGATCACCGCCGGCGACCAGCTCCGGCTGATGCAGCTACTGACGACGGAGAACGCGGTGCTCGGCCCCGCGTCGCGCGGCTACGCCCTCGATCTGATGAATCGCGTCACGCCCGGCCAGAAGTGGGGGGTGCCCGCCGGATCACCCGCCACGACAACGGTGCACGTCAAGAATGGCTGGCTGCCGCGCACCACCGGCGGATGGCGGGTCCACAGCGTGGGCGCCTTCACCGGCGGCGGTCACGACTACGGCATGGCTGTCCTCTCCACCGGCAGCCGCACCATGGACTACGGCATAGACACCATCGAAGGAGCGGCCCGCGTCATCCACCACGACCTGAGCAGCGCGGGCTCTGCGGCGAGCCGCTGACCGGAGGGCTACCAAGACCGGCTGATACTCCAGGCACCGACTACGCCGCCGAGCGCCAGGCTCCGTACCGTCCAGCAAGGTGGACTTCCAAAGGGTCAACGGCTCAAGTCACGCCTGCCGGTGCCGTGGTCGGAGCCAATGGCCGCTTGCCGGCCGGAGTGGTGGGGTCGCCGCGGAGGAAGACTGCCTGGGCGGAGAGGTCCTGCCCTCCCCTGCGGCGAGCCGGGCCGCGGACAGGGGCGTTGGCGAAGGCGTGCCGCTCGGACGTCGTCCACTCCGAGGCCCCCGACCGCCAGACTTCCTTGAGGGGACGATGTGGTCGATGTCGATGCGGGAGGCGGAGTCGATGGTGAGGCCGTCGTACTCGGAGTACCAGGTGCCGGACACGACCCGGCACTGGTCGTCCTGGACCACGTCCTGGCCGTCCCGCTGAAGTACGACCTCGCGGGTGTCGCACTTCCCGGACTGGCTGATCCGGTGCGGGAACTTCGACCGGGAGTAGCCGGGGACGTCGTCCTCGTCGTCCACCGCCAGGTCCGCGAGCAGCTCACGGGCCTTGACCGCGTCAGGCGGTTCAGTGAGTTCACGCAGGGACGGGGCTTGGCCGGTGGAGGCTTGAGGGCCGGCGTCCGGGGCGGCGGCGGTCAGCGCGAGCCCGGCAAGAGCCGAGAGGGCTGTGAGGGGGACAAAGCCAACCCGGGTCTGCAGCGGAAGACGGCCTCGCGCTACACCGACGTGCGCGAGCGTGACGGGGTGAACATCCGGCGGGAGAACGACCGCCGACCTCCCAACGCCGTAGAGAGGTCGGGCTCAATCAGTGGCCACGACGACCACGATCGCGATCACCGTGGCGAGGACAGCCAGTCCGCCGAGGAGGAACAGGCCGAGGCCCACGCAGTTCGCGGCGAAGCTTCCTGCCGCGCGCCAGCCCTGGGGGGAGAGGCCGGCGATGCGGCGGGAGGGCGTTCCGGTGTACAGGGGGTTCTCGGCGTACGTGGGGCTCTTGCCGTACAAGGCATCGGCGTCGTGCACGGGTCCTTCGTCGTATGCGGGGCCTTCGACTCCCCGCGCCGGGTCTCCCGCGTGTTTCTCGGCCAGTTCCCGCCCCTGCTGCTGATACGCCAGGACGATCCCCGCCCAGCGGTCCGGCATCCGGGACGCGCCCGCCCGGCCCATCGCCTCCGCCCGCTCCCGCAGCTCCCCCGGACACGGCCGGTCCGCCGGATCGGCCGCGAGGCACGCTGACACCAGCCCGAGCAGCGGCTCCGGTACCCCTGTGGTGTCAACGGCGCCACGTGCGACGAGCCCCAGCAGCCGTATGGGATCGCCGATGTCGGGGTAGGGAGCCCGGCCGGTCGCCAGGGTGCACAGCGTCGCGCCGAGCGCGTACAGGTCCCCCGCCGGAGTCGCCGGTTCGCCGCGCGCCTGCTCCGGGGCTATGTACGCGAGCGTGCCCAGCGTCAGCCGCGTCCGGGTCAGATCAGTGGCGTGCGAGATGCCGAAGTCGATGACCTTGACGCCGTCGGCCGGCAGCAGGATGTTCTGCGGTTTGAGGTCGCGGTGGACCACACCGGCCGCGTGTAGCGCCGTCAGAGCCGTCGCGCATTCGGCGGCCAGCCAGGCGACGGTCACGGCGTCCACGGGCCCGCCTCGGGCGACGAGTTCGCCGAGGGAGGGCGCCGGTATGTACTCCGTCGCCAGCCACGGCCTCCGCGCCTCGGGGGCCGCGTCCAGCAGCCGGGCCGTATGCCGTCCCGGCACCCGCCGGGCCAGGGCCGCCTCCCGCGCGAACCGCTGCCGGTCGGCGTCGCCAATCTCGTCCTGTGCCAGCAGCGTCTTGACCGCCGCCAGTTCGCCCGTGACGGAGTGCACGGCGAGGTAGACGCGGCCCATACCGCCGGCGGCGAGCCGGCCCACCAGCCGGTACGGACCGAGGTCCGGCGGATCGGACCGGTGCAGCGGGCTCGGGGTCACGCCAGGGCCAGACACAGCAGTCGCCCCCGTTCGGTGAACCGGTACTGCACGACGGCCTCTTCGGGGCAGCCTCGCTCGACCTGCACGGAGGTGACCACCCGCAGCACCGCCTGCCCCCGGGGAGGCGTGCCGGAGCAGTCGACGGTGGTGGCGAAGACTGTGTCCCCGACGATCGGCGTGACCTGGAGGACGGCGTTGTCCGTCGGTTCAGGCCCGAGCACGCACTCCCCGTCGGTGAACCTGCGCTCCAGACACAGGCTGACCATACCCGCGCCGCTTTGTCGCGTCCACGCCATCGCCCCGTCACCGCCCATGCACCGCTCGACGAGCCCGCCCTTCTCCCGCGCGATCACCCTCCACGGCGCATTGGTCGCGGTGCGGCAGTCGGCGGTCCGGGGTGCCTCGTCCATCCAGCCGTGTTCGAGGTCGAGGCCGGTGGTGACGCAGTCGCCGGTCGCGACGGCGTCGAAGGCGCGGTCGGTGGCGTCCAAGTTGTCCGCCTGGCTGTACCAGTAGTAGCCGTACGCGGCACCGCCGGCGAGGAGCAGGAGGATGGAGGCCATGACGGTCTGTACTGAGCGGACCAGGACACGGGCACCTCTGCTGGTGCCGGGGTGGTCGGCGGGTCTGAGGGTGTCGGCTTTCGCACGGGAGGGGCCTTCGCCCTCCGCTGCGACTCCCGTACGGGACGGCCCTTCGGTCTCCGTATGCGCCGGGTCCCCGTGCGCGGTCTCGGTATCGGGCGCCTCCCGGAGCACCTGCGTCGCCGCCGTCCCGTCCTGCGTCTCTTCGCGCAGCACCCGCGTCCGTGCCTCGTCCTCCGGCGCCTCGGCACGCGGGTCGGCGGCCAGGGCGCGGCCCTGACATGCGTAACCCTCGATCAGCCGCGTCCACGGCGTCGGCAGCCATCCGCCCGCGTCCGGCGCCGTCGGCATCTCGGCCAGATCGAAAGCGAACCGCTCCAGCAATTCCTCCGCGCTCGGCCGGTCCTCCGGCGACAGCGCAAGGCAGGCGCGGACCACCGGCGCGAGTTCCTCCGGCAGCCCGGCCAGATCTGTGTCCGCCTCCGCCACGTACGTCAGCAGGAGCAGCATCTCGGTATCGGGTGGATAAGGGGAGCGCCCCACGGCGAGATAGAAGAGGGTGGCACCGAGCGAATACACGTCGGACGCTGCGGTGGAGGGCTCACCGCGCGCCTGTTCGGGGGACGTGAACGCGATGGTGCCCAGGGTGAGCTGGGTACGCGTCAGGTCCGCCGCGTGCGAGATTCCGAAGTCGATGAGGCGCGGACCGGAGAGCTCCAGCAGCAGATTCTGCGGTTTGACGTCCCGGTGCACGATGTCCTGCCGGTGCAGCTCCACCAACGCCTCAAGCGCGCCGCGCGTCACCCAGCGAGCGGCCGTCCCGGTCAACGGCCCAGCGCGGCACACGAGTTCGGAGACAGACGGCGCGGGCACGTACTCCGTCGCCATCCACGGTCGCTCCGCCTCCGGATCGGCGTCCAGCACCCGGGCGGTGCGCACTCCCTCCGCGCGCCGAGCAACCTTCACCTCGCGTGCGAACCGCCGCCGGTCCACATCACCGATGTGCCCCTCGGCAAGAAGCGTCTTGAGCGCAACCAGCGATCCGTCGCCCCGCGACCGGGCGAGGAAGATCCGCCCCATCCCGCCCGCCGCGAGCCGTCCGAGCAGCGTGTACGTGCCGAGGTCCGTCGGATCGCCCTCTTCCAGCGGCTGGATCCTCGCCCCACGGCCAGCCCCGGACGTCTCTCCCTCAGCGGACAACGTCAGCCTCCCCCAGCTTCCCGTTTGCCTCAGCCCCATGGTCGACCCCGCAGTGTAGCCAGGGGCCCTCATCCAGCAAAGTGGTCCACGATCACGGCCGGCATCGCCCACCACCCCTTACCAGCAGACGCCGACGCCCTGCGCACCCGTACCGTGACCCAACCAGGCTCTCAGAGAGCATGGCGCCCTGCGGGTCAGGAGGCTCACCGCTGTCGCGTGATGTCGTTCAGATCGCCGGAACAAGGCCTTGCTCCGGGGCGCTCGCGCCGACTGGCGTCGTAGTGGCGGACATCGCTTGGTCACCGGCAGCGAACCCGGGCCCTGGACCTGGATGTCCAGGGCTCAGGGTCGATTCGCAGGCTCAGGCAGCCGAGGCCTTGACGCCGCCCTTGCCCCGGTAGTCCGGGGTCTGCGTCTTCTTCTGGGACTGCTTGTGCTGCCCGGTACGCGTCGTGGTCGTGGTGGTGGTTGTCTTCTTCTGGTCCCGGAGCTTGGCGGTGCGGTCGGTGACGCAGGTGTCGTACCCGCCGCACTCGGCACGGGCCTGCTGGTACAGCGGATCCGCGTTCGACTTCTTCGCCTTCTTCGTCGACTCCGCGATCGCCTTCGCGTTCTGGGTCTTGTGCTGGTTCGTCTGGCCGGTCTTGGCGGTCGTGGTCTTGTTCACGTCCGTGGTGTGGGGCTGGGTGCCCTTGGCGGAGGTTGTCTTCTTCTGGTCCCGGAGCTTGGCGGTGCGGTCGGTGACGCAGGTGTCGTACCCGCCGCACTCGGCACGGGCCTGCTGGTACAGCGGGTCCGCGTTGGACTCCTTGGCCTTCTTCGTCGACTCCGCGATCGCCTTCGCGTTCTGCTTGCGCAGCTTGTCGGTGCGGTCGGTGACGCAGGTGTCGTACCCGCCGCACTCGGCACGGGCCTGCTGGTACAGCGGGTCCGCGTTGGACTCCTTGGCCTTCTTCGTC
>NZ_JBIWKI010000066.1:23967-27462 GCF_044765565.1 Streptomyces sp. NPDC102437
GAGTCCGCGATCGCCTTCGCGTTCTGCTTGCGCAGCTTGTCGGTGCGGTCGGTGACGCAGGTGTCGAACCCGCCGCACTCGGTGCGGGCCTGCTGGTAGAACGGGTCCGCGTTGGACTTGTCGGCGACTGCTTTCGCGGTGTCGAGCGCCTTTTGCGACTTGATCAGCTCAGGAGCGACTTGGCGGGTGGCGTCCTGGGTGAATCCCTTGGAGGTGTCGAAGGCGCGGAAGAGGACCTCGATGTCGTTGTTGTCCTTGATCTCGTTGTAGTCGTCGATGATCCGTTTCGCCAGAGCTGGGTCCTTGCGTGCCTGCTCCAGCAGCTGCTGGTTCCTGCTGTCCAGGTGGGCTGCGTAGTCCTGGCTGATGCCGTCGGCAATGACCCCGGCGATGGCGTCAGCCATCTGGTTGGTTCCCGTGCTGCCCCGGAACCCGCCCTTCGGGGTCTTGAGACTGCCCCACCCCTTCCAGGACGTCATGGGGTCGGGGGTAGTCGAGCTGGTGGTCTTCTTCGACGTGGTCGTGGGCCCGGTCACGGTCGAGCCGGTGGTCTCCTTCGACGTGGTCGATGTGGTCGGTGTGGCCGTCGGGTTGGTGGAGCTCGGTCCCTTCGGAGGCTGCTTCGGGTCGCGTGGTGTTGTACGCGTGCCGCCGGTGTCGCCGTCGTCGTCGGGCGGCCCCTGGAGCCGACGGCGGTCGGCCTCGGCCTCGGCCAGGTTCGCACGGGCCGTGTTCAGCTGCCGCTGCTTCTCCCGGCGGTCCGGACGGGACTTCTTCGTCTCTTCCTCAAGACTGGTGATCTTGTTTTTGAGGTCGCTGATCTTCGTGTCGAGGCCCTGGATCTTCGCCTTGACGCGTTCTGCGTCCGGCTGGGTTCCCATCAGCTTCCGGTACCGCTTGGCCACGTCCTTTTCCTGCTTGCGGGCTACTTCCCGGTCGCTCTCGAGCTCCTCCCGCTCGGCGAGGGTCTGGGCCTTGGCGATCTTCTGGTTCAGATCGTGGATCTTTTTCCCGGCATCGGTGAGCTGCCGCCGCAGCCCGTCGGGAGTCTCCTGCGACCGCCGGATGAATTCCTCTGCGTCCTGCACAAAATTCGGCACATCGTCCTTGAACGAGAGGCTGACGCTGCCCTTCTCCAACTTGGCGAAGACACGCTTGGCGAAGATCTGCCGGAGCAGCTTCCACTTGTAGTACGGGTCGTGACCGTCCAGCGTGGCCGCGACCCAGTTCTCGTACATCTGCCACTGCAGCCTTTCCCAGCGGCTGGGCTCACGACCGGAGTCCGAGGCCGGGCTCGGCGGGGGCGGCGCGGCCGACGCCGTCGCCGCCGGCCCGACCAAGGTGAAGCCGACCACGGCGATGACGGCCACCAGAGCCATCCGCAAGGACACCGGCCAGCGGCGGGGCTCACGAGCCAGCCACCGGCCGGCCCCGCTCCCCCGGCGGGAAACGGTCTTACGCGAAGAGATGTTCACGGGATTCCTCCTGAGACAAGGGCAGGCGGGGTGCCCGGCGGCCGAACCCGCCACGGCTTCGAGTTCCGGCTTCACTCCGCGGTCCTGGACTGCTGGAGGAAGCTCCCGCACCTGATGCCGTCGAGCGGCTGCGGAGCGGTACGAGAAGCGTCGCGGGGCCACCGACCCCCGCACAACGGATCAGGGCGTCCGGGACAGTCCGGGCCCGTCCGCGCAGGTCAAAGGCCCTGTCCGTGAATTGCAGTCACGGGATCCGGCAAGGGGACAGCCGGGCCCGGACGGCCCCGGACGGATCCGGACTGCCCGGGCCGCCGCAAGATCCGGCGGGACACTGCTGAGCCGGAACAGCCTCCTTCCGGGCCGCGAGTCGTCGGCTCTTCGAAGGAAGTCGTGGTGGAACAGCGGACATTGCCCAGGCCTTCCCGGCGCGTGCCGGAGCACTCGGCGGCGCGTCACTCTGGACTCTTGGGCTGCTGGCATCCGCACTAATCTGTGGGCGACAGGTGAGCAACCAGGGGGCACGGGATGAGGCCTGATCCGAGGGCTGCGCGTACGCCGGCAGAGTTCGTCGCCATGATGCGGCAGTTACGCAACTGGGCCGATCTCAGCTTCCGCACGCTGGAACGCAAGGCGCGCGAAGCCGGCGACACACTGCCGCGGACCACGATCGCCGGTGTTCTGGCACGCCAAGACCTCCCCCGTGAAGAGGTTCTGACTGCCTTTGTTCGGGCTTGTGGCGGCGACGCCGTCACCATCGACGCCTGGCTGGACACCCGCCGTCGACTGGCCACGAGCCTGGAGACCCTCGCGCCGGCCAGAGTTGATGAAGAAGACGAGGCCTTGCCTGTCCCGGAGCCCGGTCCCGTCGCCGGCACGGACACAGCCCCCAGTCACCTCACTGGCACCGAAACCGCAGGCGGTGAGGGCGAGACTTCAGCAGAAGCGCTGCCCCCTGCGCCGGCGTCCGCAGAGGCCGAAGGCCGCAAATCCCGTACTCGTTATCTGCCGATGACACTCGTCGGCACCTTCGCCGGCGCGGGAGCGGTCCTGTTCGTGCTCTGGCCAGGCGGCGACAAACCCGTCAGCACGCAGCCCAGCGACGGCCCCCGTTCCCCCTCCCCCTCCGCGAGTAAATCGCTGGCGACGTCCTCCCCGCCTGTGCTTCCGCCGGGTATTTACCAGATGCGTACCGCGGACGGCCGTTGTGTGGCTGAACGAAGGCCGCCCGAGGAGAAGGGCATGGCCGGGAGCGAATACTTCTTCTTCCAGACGTCTTGCACGACAGGCGAAAGCACCAAGGTCAGGCTGGACGAGTCCAAGGGCACCTACCGGATCGTCTTCCCCGGAAGAGATGGCGAACCGGACCGTTGCCTGGGCATCAACGATGCGTCGACGGCCGACGGAGCACCGGCGTCGATCATGCACTGCGGCCCGGACTCCGACGCAGGCGACGGCCTCGGTCCGGACAGAGGCCACGGCTTACGGGAAGCCGAGCAGTTCCGGCTCAAAAAAGTCACCGCCCACGGCGGAGGATTCCAGATCAGAGCGGAACACCTCCGCTTCGTTCCACAAGACCAGAGACCGGACCTCTGCCTGGGATCCCCGGATGCCGACACCAGGAATTGGTCCGACATGGGCCAGTTGAGATGTCTTTCATCAGCCCGACAGATCTTTCAGTTCCTACCTGCGAAATGACTCGGTCACGGGCCGCGGTCACCCCGTACGGGGTGACCGCGGTGCGGTCGCTGGCGCGCCGACGTTGTCACGTTAACTGACCGGCCTGGGATGATCTTGGAGTTGATCGTGCCGGAAGGGGTTCGCTCGTGTCGTCCGCGTCACCGTCGTACAAGGGGCACCGGTACCCGGTGGAGGTGATCGCGCACGCGGTACGGCTGTACTTCCGCTTCCCGTTGTCATTCCGTGACGTCGAGGAACTGATGCTCGAGCGCGGCGTGATCGTTTCCTACGAGACAGTGCGTCGCTGGTGTCTGAAGTTCGGGCAGGCCTATGCCGACGGACT
>NZ_JBIWKI010000067.1:0-25819 GCF_044765565.1 Streptomyces sp. NPDC102437
CACCACCCCCCGCACCAACACCGAACACACCATCACCACCATCTGGTCCGACATCCTCGGCATCGACACCATCGGCATCCACGACAACTTCTTCGCGCTCGGTGGGCAGTCCATCAGCGCGGTGCGGGTGGCCTCCCGGGTCCGGGAGGCCGGTCTGCCGGTCACCCTTCAGCAGATCATGAGGCATCCCACGGTGGCCGAACTGGCCGCCGTGCTGGACGCCCCGGAGACCGGGGCCGCCGGCGGACTGGTCGTACTCCTCTCGTCCGAAGCCGACCCCACTCTGCCCCGGCTGTTCTGCGTACACCCGGGCGGCGGGAGCACACATCCGTACAAGGCGCTCGCCCAGCGCCTGGCCGGGGCGTTCACCGTGTACGGCATTCAGGCGCCGGGGCTGGACGCGAGCGAGTCGCCGCTCTTCGGCTTCGAGGCCATCGCGGACCGCTACTGGCGGGAGATCCGCCGGGTGCAGCCGGAGGGCCCGTGCACGATCCTCGGGTGGTCGACCGGTGCCGTGATCGCGCACGCGATGGGGGTGCGGGACCCGCAGGCGGTGGCCGCGCTTCTCCTGCTGGAGCCGGCGGTGACCGGCGACGACCAGCAGGACCGGTTCCAGCGGCACGCAGAGGTGTACCGCCGGGTGAGCGCCTTGTGGCAGCGGGGTCAGGACGAGTCCGGTGTCCAGCGCGCCTGTACCGAAGGGGAGATGAAGCGCCTGGCCCCGGAAATGAATATCGAGGAAGCCGCGATCACGCTGGACGAGTGGTTGCCCTACTCGGTGCTGGAGACCGAGGTACGCTCGCTCGCCGCCTACCGGCCCGTGGGGTCGACGGCCCCGGCAACGCTGTTTGTCAGCGACACGGTGCGCGAAGGCAGCGGCGACGAGGTGCCGCAGGCGCGGTACATCACGCACTGGCGCGAGCTCTACCCGATGGGTCTGGACATCCGTCCGATGCCGGGGCGCCACATGGAGATGGTCAAGGGTGAGGAGCAACTGTCCGTGCTGGTCGCCGTGGTGCGAGAGGCCGTGACGGACGGCTTCGGCCGGGAGGCGGGGCTGCTGCTGCCGGTCTGACGGGTATCACGCTGCCCGAAGCCGCCCTCCGCTCGTGCGGGGGGCGGCTGCCCGTTGTCAGGGGGACGCCGACGGGTTCCGGTGAGGGGCCTGCCGAGCGCGGCAGGACCCTCACCATTGCAGGCCTCCTCATCGGGTGCGGGCCCGTGTTTGTGCAGGCCCCTCACCCGATGCCGTCCGCGCCGCCGGCGGCGCGGCCCATACCGAACGCACCGGCCCCGGGCTCCCTCCGCGTACTGCGGGAGGAGCCCGGGGCCGGGGCGGAACCTCGACTGCGACGGTCTGGTCAGTTCACCACCGTGTCAGCTCCGGAAAGAATCCGGGAACTTCGGTGGCCCGGCCGCTTTCCAGGGCTGTCCGGTAGATGTGGCAGCCGACCGCCAGGTCCAGGACGCCGAGGCCGAACGGGGAGAAGACGATGGGGCGGTCCCGGTCGAGGACGACCTTGCCGCGCAGGACGTCGGCGAGGGTGCCGTCGATGAAGTCGCGGGTGCCGTACTCCGTCTCGGTGAGGTGGGGTGAGGTCTGAGCGGTGAGGCAGTGGTCGATGTCGTCGAGGACGTTGTGGCACTTGATCATGACTGTGGGGTGGATGTCGCGCAGGGACAGGTTCAGGATGAGCTGGTCCGGAAGCAGGGGCTGGCCGTCCGCCAGCCACGGCGCCGGCGCGGTGGTCGCGAGGACCACCAGGTCGGCGGTGGCCAGGGCCGCGTCGATCTCTGGGACCGCTCTGGCCTGCCACCCGTGGGCTTCGGCCGCGTAGGTGGCGAACTTCTCGGCGTACGAGTCCACATGGTCGTGGACGAGACACTCGCCGACGTTGAGTCCACGGGCCGCGAGGAAGTCGGAGACCGTACGGCCGATGACGCCGGCGCCGACGAAGAGCACCGTTCGGGGCGCGTCGTCGGGGGCCAGGGTCTCCACGGCGAGTGCGGCGGAGGCCGCCGTACGGGCGGCGCTGATGCGGGACGCCTCCAGGCAGGCGAACGGATATCCGGTCTCGGCGTCGTTGAGGAGCAGGACCGCGGAGGCGCGGGGCAGGTTCTGCCGTACGTTCTCCGGGTAGCTGGCGATCCACTTCAGGCCGGAGACCGGTGCCTCGCCGCCCAGGTGGGCGGGGAGGGCGATGATGCGGGCGCCGGGGTTCTCGGGGAAGCGCAGGAAGTAGCTGTCGGGGTTCACGGTGTCGCCGCGGCTGTGCTGGAGGTAGGTGTCCCGCACGATCTCCAGGATCTCGGACGGTGCGGAGGTGATGACGTCTCGGGCGACGGCGCCATCTATCACATGAAAAGCAGACATCGGCATTCCCTTTCGCGGGCGGGGCGCGGGGCGGTGGTGGTCATGCGAGGACACCGAGGTGTTGTTCCACCCAGGCGTCGTTGTAGACCGTGCCGAGGTAGCGCTCGCCCAGGTCGGGTGAGATCGCGGCGATACGGGAGCCGGCGGGGAACGCGTCGGCGTACTGGCGGATCGCGGCCAGGACGGATCCGGTGGAGCCTCCGACCAGGAGGCCGTGAGTGCGGGCGAGCAGTCGGCACTCGTGGACCGCGTTCTCCTCGGTGACCAGCACGACGTCGTCGGCAAGGCCGGCTTCGAAGAGCTCGGGGACGCGGCTGGCGCCGATTCCGGGGATGAGGCGGGGTCCGGGCGGTGCCCCGAAGATGACGGAGCCGACGGCGTCCACGGCGACGATCCGGGTGTCCGGGGAGAACTCGCGCAGGTACCGCGAGCAGCCGACGAACGTGCCGGTGGAGCCCGCGCCGACGAACAGGTAGTCGATCTGCTGGAGCTCCTTGAGCAGGGCGCGCGCGGTCTGCTCGTAGTGGGCGCGGGGGTTGGCCGGGTTGGCGTACTGGTTGAGCCACACCATGGCGGGGTCGGCCTCGACGCGGCGCCGGATGTGGGCGATGCGGGACTGGAGGAAGCCGCCGTTGGCGTCGACGGTGTCCACGACGACGACCTCGGCACCGAGGGCGCGCATGTGGTCGATGCTGGTTGCGTTGGTGTTGGGGTCGACCACGCAGGTGAAGGCGTATCCCTTGGTGGCGCAGATGGAGCTGAGGGCGATGCCGAGGTTCCCGGAGGATGATTCGATGACGCGGGCTCCGGGGGTGAGTACGCCACGGTGCTCGGCGGTCTCTACCAGGCTCAGTGCCGTCTTGAGCTTGACGGAGCCGGCCGGGTTGAGTCCCTCGATCTTGAGGAAGACCTCGGCGCCCGGTGCCATCCGTGGCAGTCGGACGAAGAGGTCGTCGGTGACTATCTCGTACGTGTGCTCGTAGATCACGACTCGGGCCTCCACAGGTCCTCGGGGCCGGTCTCGTCCGCCGCGTACCTGCCGAGGGAGCTGACGGCCATGCGCATCTCCAGGGCCATGGCGTCCAGGAGGCGTTCGAGTCCGTGTACGGGGTCCTCGTCGGCGGCTACCAGCGCGGCGCGGCCGAGGCCGACGGCGCGGGCGCCGAGGGCGAGCAGTTTCACGGCGCGGACACCGTCCCAGACGCGTCCGCTGGCGAGCAGGGTGCGGCCGGCGGGTTCGACGCGGCGCAGGCACTCGGCCAGCGGCAGTCCGACATGGCCCAGGAAGCCGGTGGGGGCCCACCCGGTGCCGCCCTCGGCTCCGTCGACGGTGACGGCGTGGGCACCCGAATCCCAGGCGATGTCTGCGGCGTGGCCGACGTCCCTGCCGGGGAAGAGCTTCACCCAGCAGCGAGCGCGCGGGTAGTTGTTGCGCATGAGCTGGATCTGCCGGCGGTAGATCTCGTCGGTGAAGGTACCGGGGCTGGAGCAGCGCAGGACCGCTCCGCCGTCTGTGAGGCGTTCGACGGCGTACTGTCCTTCGAGGTCGGTGGCGACCGCCTCGCTGACCATGGTGAGGCCGCCGAGTCCTGGCTTGGCGCCCTGACCGACCTTCATCTCGAAGCCGAGGCGGCCCGAGGCGAGGAGTCCGGAAACGGCGGAGTCGCTGTAGACGTGGTTCCAGACCTCGGAGTCGGCGTCCTCGGTGCTCTGCTGGACGCAGAGGCCGCCGACGCCGTCGGGCAGTTCCTCGCAGTAGGCGAGGATGCGTTCCAGCAGTCCCTTGCGGTGGTCGTCGCCGCTGCTGCGGAAGCCGTTCATCGGGGCGACGTTCTCCCCGATGACCATGGGGATGCCGAGGCGCCCGGCCTGGCGGCTGAGGGCGAGGCTGGTACCGGCGACGCGGGTGGAGCCGAGGGCCGACACGTACACCGGCAGCGGGGCGTCGAAGCCGCCGAGGCCGGTGGTGAGGCGGACGTCGGAGTAGAGGGGCTCGCGCCCGAGTTCGATGAGTTGGGCGAGGCGGCCGGGCATGAAGACAGGCGGCGCCAGGCGCAGGGCGTCGATCTCGTCGCCCGGCTCGCGCGTCCCGCCGAAGACGGCGGTGCCGTAGCTGTCCAGGGGCGGGAAGACGGCGGCGGATCCGTCGCGGGCACGGGCGCGGATGGCGTCCTCGGGCAGGCCGGGTGCGGTCAGGTACGTCACGGGGACACGACCCCCGCGAGCTTCGGGAAGGCGGTGGCCTGCCATACGGAGTCGAGGCCGGCGACCCAGCGGGTGAGGCGTTCCAGGCCGATGCCGAAGCCCCCGCTCCGGGGAATACCGTGCCGGGCGACATCGAGATACCAGGCGTACTTGGCGGGGTTCTCGCCGGTCTCCCGCATCCGGGTGACCAGGGCGGCGTATTCACTCTCGCGCTCGCTGCCGCTGCACAGTTCACCGCAGGACTCGGGTGCGATCAGATCGAAGTTGAGCAGGGTGCCGGGCTCGGCCGGGCTCTCCTTGTCGTAGAAGCCGCGAGAGCCCTTGGGGTAGCCGACGACGAAGAACGGGGCTTCGGCCTGGCGGGAGACGCGCTCCTCGGCCTCCCACTCGATCTCCGTGCCTTCGGCCTGCGGGTAGCCGTCGCGGCGCAGCCGCTCGACGACCTCGCCGTGCGGCACACGGGCGAACGGCCGGGCGACGAACCGGCGCAGGGTGTCGGGATCGCGGCCCAGTACGGCGAGTTCGGCGCCGCACTCGTCGGCGACGGTGGTGACCGCATGACGGACGAGACCCTCGGCGATGTCCATGGCGTCGTCACGGGTGGCACCCGCGTACTCGACGTCGATCTGCCGGAACTCGGCGAGGTGACGGTTGGTCGTGCTGGTCTCCACCGGTTCCAGGCGGACGTTGGGCGCGATGAGGAAGATGCGGTCGTACGCCAGCAGGGACGCCTGCTTGTAGAGGATGGCGCTGGTCATCAGCTTGTAGCGGTGGCCGTAGAAGTCGACGTCGACCTGCTTGGCGCCGCGCGAGCCGGGGTCGGTGACGGGACCGATGATCGGGTGGGCCATTTCCACCGCGTCATCGGCACGCAGGTAGGCGCGGGCACCCGCGACCAGGGCCTGCTGGACGCGTAGGGCCGCCCGGGTGCGCGGGTCACGCAGGTGTTCCAGCGGCGAGGGCAGGGCGGGAGCGGCGGCGAACGCCAGGGAATGATCGGTCTGGAGTGTCATGTCGGTCCTTGTCCGGTCGACGAACGGTTCACTGGCCCGAGAAGGGCTTCGGAGGGGGTGACGAGCGGTCAGCTCGCTCGGGCGAGCGAGACGGCGGGCGCGTCGTAGCGGGTCTTGACGTGCTGGAGCGCGTACATCAGTCCCGACGAGGTCAGGCGGCGGGAGCTGTGCACGGCGGCGGTGGGGCCGAGCGGCAAGGAGCCGGTACGGGACCACTCCAGCCGGCCCTGCTCGGAGATGACGCTGCGGGTGCGGCCCGCGTTGTCGGGGTGCAGGCAGAAGGGGACGTCGAGGTAGCCACGGGCGAAGGCCCGGATCAGGGCCTGCCCGAGGTCGTCGTGCAGGCCGAGGACGGCCTCCACGAGAGCGCGGGCCTCCTCCTCGACGCCGGTGGACGGTGGTGGTGCGGTGCGCCGCACGGACCGCGCGGCGTTCGTGGCCGTCTCCAGCGCCGTGACGTTCTCGGCGACCGACGGAATACGGGCGGCCTCGGCGGCCGTCTTGACGATGAGGCGCGCGGCTCCGGTCCGTACCGCGAGCCGGGCGGCGTCCGCGACGAGGGCCAGCGCGCCGGGCCTGGTCTCCGGATAAACACCCATGTAGGCGTAGACGACCACGTGCCAGGAGGTGTCCGGGAGATGGTCGGCGGCCAGGGCGCGCAGTGCGTGAACGGCTTCCTCGTCCTGCTCCGCGCTGGTCTGCTGGGCGTAGCTCAGGGAGACGCTGCGCAGGCCGTGCTGCCGGAAGAACATCCCTTCCAGTACGGAGAGGGCGATGAGCAGCGAGGGCGGGCAGAGCTGGCCCAGCATGCAGCCGCCGAAGCTCTCCAGGTGCGGTTCGACGCCGGACACCCGGAGCGCGGCCAGCGTGCGGCACGCCTCGCGCCATGCCCGTACGGACGTGGCCAGCGAGGTACGCCCGTAGGGCAGGCAGTAGGAGACGGGGCCGCCCTCGGTGGCGTCGAGCCCGGCGTCGATCAGTGCCTCGACGATGCGGCCGGGCCGCGCGGAGCCGTGCCGCACCTGGACGGGGAAGTCCTCGCCATGGACGCCGTCGAGCAGCCCGGTGGTGGTGGCGACGGGCATGCTCACGAGCGGGTATCCGTTGAGCGGGTGCCCCTGGGCAGCGGCGCGGGCGGCGGCGGCGTAGTCGCCGACGCGGGTGAAGCTGTCGAGGGTGAGGGTGCCGACGGTGGTGGCGGCGGCGCCACGGGTGGCGAGCAGTCCCGCGCGCATCCTGGCGGGGTCGGCGAACCCCATACGGGGCTGGACGACGAGCGTGCCGGAGCGTGCGGCGTCGGCCATGAAGCGGTGGAAGGCCCCACCGTGGGCGGGGCCGGGGCGCGGCGTCGCGCTGCCGCGGGCGGGATCAGCGGACGGCATCGGCGTAGGCCCTTCCGTGCCCGCGCTGCGAAAGGGAGTCGAGCAGGGCAAGCAGGCGCGGCACGGCGTTCGCCCCGATCAGGACGGCATCGAAGCCGGCCGCGGTGAGCGCGGGATGAGCGTCAGGGTCGACGGATCCCTCGGTGTCGAGCTTGCCGCCGATGACGAGCGGCACCCGGACCAGGGCGGGCACGGCACGCACCGCGCGGGCCAGGGCCGGGGCCTCTTCGGCGCCGTGGCCGTTGACGGTGCTCACGACGATGAGGTCGGGGGGCCGTGCGGCGGACTCGGTGACCAGGGTGTCGACCGGGACGCAGGCACCGAGGTTGGTGACCTCCCATCCCTGTTCCTCCAGCAGGAGGTGGAGGAACAGCAGGTTCCAGGTGTGCGCGTCCGAGGGGATGGTGCTCAGGACCACGCGGGGCGGGCTCTCCGGGGGCTGGTGACGCTGGTACACGAACGGCTTTCCTCTCGACACCGTAGGGGCCGCGATCACTGCGATCGGGCCGGTCATCCGGGGCATGCCCTGCCCTGATCGATTCTCCGAAGTCCCTTCCGTCTTGCGGACGTTCGGCGGCACTTCGGGGAGTCGGCTCCGGACGTCCGGGCTGTCGGCGGGTGACGACGTCCATCGTGGCCAGCGGTGTTCCCCCGCGGCACTGGGCACTTGTGGCCAACTGCCGGGGCGTCACTTGTGCCCACTGGGGGCGCCCGTGCGCGCGTCCTAACGTGCTCACCGCGGACGTCCTTCCGGCGGTGAACCGCTTGTACCGCTGACAACGTGCTGACGATGGGGAGTGAACGGTGGCTGATCACCAGGTGGAGGAGTGGCGGCACGCGCTGGCGGGCCTGGAGCCGCTGGAACTGCCGGCGGACCGGCGCCCGACGGACGACGGGCCGGGTCCCTCGGAGCGGGTCGTCTTCGACGTACCCGCCGTGACGGCAAAGGCGCTGTCCGCGACGGCGCACGAGCGGGGGACGGATCTGCCGACGACCCTGCTGACGGTGTTCCAGGCACTGGTCGCACGGCACTCAGGCCGGGGCGATGTCCCGGTGGTCGTACGGGGCGACGACGGACTGGTACGGGCCGTACGGGGCCCGGACGGCGACCCGCTGTTCGAGGACGCGCTGACACACGTCGCGACGGCCCTGCGTGCGCGGCGCGGCCTGCCCTACGCGCGGCTCATGGAGGCGGCCGGCGGTGCGCTGGACGATGCCCCGTGCTTCGCGTGGCACACGGCAGGCGAGGCTCCGGCCATGCTCGCGCCCACGGCGCAGGTCACCCTGGAACTCGCCGCCGACGGCGACGCGCTGCGTGGAGTCCTGGGTTACCGCACGGACCTGTTCGACCGGGCCACGGCGGAGCGCCTGGCGGACCACTTCGGCGTCCTCGCCCGGTCCGCCGCCGAGGCACCGGGAACGCGGCAGGCCGCGCTGGAGATGCTGACGGCGACTGAGCGGACGCGGATCCTCACCGAGTGGAACGGCGCCCGCTCCGCGTTCCCGGACACGTCGACCGTCCACCGGCTGGTCGAGGAGCGGGCCACCCGGCAGCCGAACGCGGTCGCCCTGGAGCATGGCGGGCAGCTGCTGACCTACCGTGCGCTGGACGAGCGGGCGAACCGGCTCGCGCGCCGCCTCGGCGAGCGGGGCGTCGGACCCGGCGCGCTGGTCGCAGTGTGCCTGGACCACGGCGCCGATCTGGTGTGCACCCTGCTCGGGGTACTCAAGTCCGGTGCCGCATACGTGCCGTTGGACCCGTCCTATCCGGCCGAGCGGCTGCGCTACATGGTCGGTGACAGTGCGGCGCCCGTGGTGGTCACGCAGTCCGCACACGCCTCCCTGTTCGCGCCGGGACCCGAACTGCTGCTCACCGACAGTGGCTGGCCGGACGGCGACAGCTCGGCCCCGGTGGTCGAAGCAAGCGCCGACGACCTGGCCTACGTCATCTACACCTCGGGCTCGACGGGCCGTCCCAAGGGTGTCCGTGTGGCGCACCGGGGTGTCGTCAACTACCTGCACTGGTGCGACCGCAACTATCCGGCCGCGCCCGGTGCCGAAATCGGCTCGTTGCTGTGCTCGTCGGTGGCCTTCGACCTGACGGTCACCGCGCTGTTCCTCCCGCTGGTTCAGGGGCTGCGCCTGACGATACCGATCCCAGGTCCTGGGCAGACGGTGTTCGACGCGGCCTTGGATCTCGTGGCGTGCGGCGCGCGGATCAGCTTCCTCAAGGCCACGCCCTCCCATCTGGAGCTGTTGGCCGCCCGGCTGGAGCGGGGCGGGTTGCGGCACGGCATCGCGACGGTGGTGGCGGGCGGCGAGGACCTGACACCGGCGCTGACCCACCGGGTGCTGGTGAGCGGCGCGGACGACACGGCCGTCGTCAACGAGTACGGGCCGACCGAGGCGACCGTGGGCAACGTGGTCAGCCGGACGGTGTCGGTGGACCCCGCGGCGGAGCACGTGCCGATGGGCCGCGCGATCGACAACACCGAAGTCTTCGTGGTCGGCGCGCACGGCGAGGTCCAGCCGGCAGGCGTGCCGGGCGAGTTGCTGATCGGCGGGGTGAACGTGGCCCTCGGCTATCTGGGGCGGCCCGATCTGACGGCGGAGCGGTTCGTGCCCCACCCGTTCTCGGCGGATCCCGACGCCCGGGTGTACCGCACCGGGGACCTGGTGAAGTGGCTGCCGGACGGGCGACTGGTCTACCTCGGCCGGATCGACGACCAGGTCAAGCTGCGCGGCCATCGGGTGGAACTGGGCGAGATCGAGAACGCCCTGCTCGCCCGGCCGGGCGTGGCGGCGGCGACCGTCGTGGTCCGCGAGGACGTCCCGGGCGACAAGCGCCTGGTGGCGTATCTGGTGGCGGCGGGCGATGCCGGTCCGGCGGCGTCCGATCTGCGCCGGGCCTTGGCGCGGGTTCTGCCGGAGCACATGGTGCCCGCCCGGTACGTGACGCTGGAGCGGCTTCCTCTGACGCCGAACGGCAAGGTGGACCGTAAGGCGCTGCCTGCGCCGCAGGGCCACCGCCCGGAGCTGCCCGTGGCGTACACGGCGCCCAGCACAGCGACGCAGGTGGCGGTCGTCGGTATCTGGGCCGAGTTGCTGGGCGTGGACCCGGTGGGCATCGACGACGACTTCTTCGAGCTGGGCGGGCACTCTCTGCTGGCCGCCCGGGTCGCTTCCCGGCTGCGCCGGGACCTGGGCGTGGACGTGTCCCACCGCACCCTGTTCGAGGCGTCGACCCCCGCGCTGCTGGCGACCGCCCTCGACGCGCTCGCCCCGGGCACGGTGACGGCGATGCCGCGCGCGGACCGGTCGGAGGGGCCGCTGCCACTGTCGTTCGCCCAGCAACGGCTCTGGTTCCTGGACCAGTTGGAGCCGGGACGAGCGGAGTACGTCGTCCCTACCGGGCTGCGGGTCACGGGCCGCTTCGCACCGGACGTGTTCGGAGCCGCGCTGACAGCGCTGGTGGCCCGGCACGAGATCCTGCGGACCCGGTTCGTGGCGGACGGCACAGGCCGTCCGGTCCAGATCGTCGAGGCGCCGCGAGAAGTGGCCGTCGAGGTGCACGACGCACGGGGCCTCGGTGGCGACGCGGCGCTCGGCATCCTGCGCGGGGCGGCAGGAATGCCGTTCGACCTGGCGGCGGGGCCGCTGCTGCGAGCGGTGGCGGTGCGTGTTGCCGAGGAGGAGTGGCTGCTGCTGATCGCGCTGCACCACATCGTCTCCGACGGCTGGTCGGAGGGTGTCCTGGCACGGGAGCTGCGGGAACTGTACGGGGCGGCGGTAGCGGGCCGTGAAGCCGGTCTCGTACCGCTGGAGCTCCAGTACGCGGACTTCGCGGCCTGGCAGCGGGAGGCCCTGGACGGGCCGGCGTTGGACGGACAGGCAGCGTACTGGCGCGACCGGCTCGCCGGCCTCCAGCCGCTGGAGCTGCCGACCGACCACCGCCGTCCGGCCGAGCGGTCGGGCCGCGGTGACGCGGTCGCCTTCACCGTGCCCGCCGACGTGGTCGAAGCGGCCCGGCGGACGGCGGCGGGGCACGGCGCCAGCCTGTTCATGTCCCTGCTGGCGGTGTTCCAGCTGCTCATGGCGGAGTACAGCGGGCAGGAGGACATCGCGGTCGGCAGCCCGGTCGCCGGACGCAGCCGGGCCGAGACCGAGGAGCTGATCGGCTTCTTCGTCAACACCCTCGTGATGCGCACCGACCTGTCCGGCGATCCGACCTTCGGTGATCTGCTCGACCGGGTCAGGGAGACCGCACTCGGTGCGTACGACCACCAGGAGCTGCCGTTCGAGCGGCTGGTGGAGGAACTGGCGCCGGAGCGGGATCTGTCGCGCACCCCGCTGTTCCAGACCATGTTCGTGCTCCAGAACACACCGGACGGGAACGCGTGGGAGCTACCGGGTCTTGAGGTGGAGCCGTTGGCGGTGCGGACGGAGGAGGCCAAGTTCGACCTGACGCTGTTCCTGACCGAACGGCCCGACGGTTCGCTCGACGGAAATCTCGTGTTCGCCGTGGATCTGTTCGAACGCGCGACGGCGAGACGGCTGGCCGGTCACTTCACCACGCTGCTCGAAGCGGCGGTCTCGGGCCGGAGGAAGCGGCTGTCGGAGCTGGAGGTGCTGGTCGGCGCCGAGCGTCGGCGCGTGCTGACCGAGTGGTCCGGGACGTCGTCCCTCTCCCCGGACACCGCCACGACGGCGCACCGGCTCGTCGAGGAGCGCGCCGCGCAACTGCCCGGTACGGCAGCAGTACGGTCGGAGACCGGGGAGCTGACGTACCTGGAGCTGAACGAGCGTGCCAATCGGCTCGCCCGGCACCTGCGGTCGCTCGGTGCCGGGCCCGGCCGGGTGGTCGCCGTCTGCCTGGAGCGCGGGCCCGACCAGATCACCGCGCTGCTCGCGGCGCTGAAGTCGGGGGCCGCGTACGTGCCCCTTGACCCGGAGCTGCCGGCGGACCGGCTCGCGTTCATGATCGAGGACTCCGGAGCTGCGCACGTGGTGACCGACGCCGCGCACACGGCCCGGCTGCCCCGCACACCCCATCGCTTCCTCACCGACCGGGACTGGCCGCGCATCCAGGATCTGGCGCCGCACGACCCGGAACCCGCCGCCGCCCCGCACGACCTGGCCTATCTGATCTACACCAGCGGCTCCACCGGCCGCCCCAAGGGGGTACAGATCGAGCACCGAAGCCTGGTCAACCTGATCCACTGGACGGTGGAGAGCTTCGGCGCGGCGCCGGGCCGCCGGGTCGCGCACCTCGCGGGAATCGGCTTCGACGCGGCGGCGTGGGAGCTGTGGCCCGCGCTGGCGGCCGGTGCCACCGTGTGCGTCCCCGACGACACGGTGCGGCGCACGCCTGAGCTGCTCCAGCGCTGGCTGGCCGGGCGGCGGGTGCACGGCACATTTCTCTCCACACCCATGCTGGAGGCGCTGGCCGCGCTGGACTGGCCGGAGACGACCTCACTGGCGTACGTCCTCACCGGCGGTGATGCGCTGCGTCTGCCGGCCGGGCTGCGGCTGCCGTTCCGCGTCGTCAACAATTACGGGCCGACCGAGTCGACGGTGGTCACGACATCCGCCGAGGTGGTGCCGGGGGTACCGGTGCCGCCGATCGGCCGGCCGGTACGCAACACCGTCGTCCATGTCGTCGACCGGCACGACCGGCCGGTGCCGATCGGAGTCCCGGGTGAACTCCTGGTCGGTGGTGCCGGGTTGGCACGCGGCTACCAGGGGCTGCCGCAGCAGACGGCGGAGCGGTTCATCACCGTGGACATCGACGGCACACCCCGGCGGGTCTACCGCACCGGGGACCGGGTGCGGTGGCTGCCCGATGGGCAGCTGGAGTTCCTGGGACGGCTCGACGACCAGGTGAAGCTGCGCGGTCACCGCATCGAACCGGGCGAGATCGAATCGGTGCTGCTGGCCGGCCCGGACGTCACGGGCGCGACCGTCGTCCTGCGTGAGGACGTCCCCGGAGACAAGCGCCTGGTGGCGTACGTCGTCCCGAACGGGCCGGCACCGACCACCGAGGGACTGCGCGCCCGGTTGTGCCGCGATCTGCCCGACTACATGGTGCCGTCCGCCTTCGTGGTGCTGGACCGGCTGCCGCTCACCGCGAACGGCAAGGTGGACCGGCGTGCGCTGCCCGCGCCCGGGCCCCGCTCGCCCGGGGAGAACGTCGCGCCGCGCACACCGGCCGAGCGCGCGGTGGCGGCGGCCTGGTCACAGGTGCTGGACACGGACGTCACCAGTGTCGACGACAACTTCTTCGCGCTGGGAGGCCATTCGCTGCTGGCCACGCAGGTCACCTCGCGGCTGCGGACCGCACTCGGCGTGGAGGTGCCGGTACGGGCCGTGTTCGCGGCGCCGACGGTCGCCGCGCTTGGGGCCGTCGTGGCGGGGCTCGACACGGACGATGCGGATCGCATCACGCCCGCTTCGCGGACCGGCGGTCCGCTGCCACTGAGCTCCGCCCAGCAGCGGCTGTGGTTCCTGGACCAGTTGGAGCCGGGACGCGCCGAGTACGTCGTACCGTTCGCGCTGCACGTCCGTGGCGTACTGGATGTGACGGCGCTGGACACGGCGCTCACCGGAATGGTGGCACGGCACGAGATCCTGCGGACCCGGTTCGTCTCCCAGGACGGTGAGCCGGGGCAGGTCATCGACCCCCCGACGCCGGTGGCAGCAACCGTCCACGACCTGCGCCACGTCATCGGTCCGGAGGAAAGGAGTGCGGCGGCGAGGCGGTTCGCCAAGACCGAGGCGGGTCAGCCGTTCGATCTGGCAACGGGTCCGTTGCTGCGCGCCCATCTGGTGCGGCTCGCCGACAACGAGGCGTACCTCCTGCTGACGGTGCACCACATCGTCGCCGACGGATGGTCGGAGGGAGTCATGGCGCGGGAGCTGCGCGAGTGGTACCAGGCTGCGGTATCGGGGGTGGTGCCAACCGGTCTGCCCGAACTTCCGGTTCAGTACGCGGACTTCTCCGTGTGGCAACGAGAGCGACTGGCCGGCGGCGCGCTGGAGGAGCAACTGGCGTACTGGCGGGACCGGCTCACCGGGCTGGAGCCGCTGGAGCTGCCGAGCGACCACCGCCGTCCGGCGGGGCCGCCCGAAGGCGGCTCCACCGTGGCGTTCGAGGTCCCGGCCGGGGTCGCCACGCGACTGCGGGCGGCGGCGACGGCGAACGACGCGAGCCTGTACATGGTGCTCCTGGCGGCGTTCCAGGTGCTTCTGGCCAAGTACAGCATGCAGGACGACATCGCGGTCGGCAGCCCGATCGCCGGCCGCAACCGGGCCGAGACCGAGGAACTGATCGGCTTCTTCGTCAACACCCTCGTGATGCGCACCGACCTGTCCGGCGACCCCGCCTTCACCGAGCTCATCGACCGGGTCAAGGACACCGCGCTCGGCGCGTACGATCACCAGGATCTCCCCTTCGAACGCCTGGTGGAGGAGCTGGCGCCCGACCGCGACCCGTCGCGAAACCCACTGTTCCAGATCTTGTTCGCTCTGCAGAACACGCCGGACGGCCACACGTGGAGCCTGCCGGGGCTGGAGGTGGAGCCGTTCGCGGTGACACTGCCGGACGCCAAGTTCGATCTGAGTCTGATGATGTCCGAGGGCCCGGCCGGCAGCCTGCGCGGGACCCTGGAGTACCGCACCGACCTCTTCGAACGGGACACCGTCGACCGGCTGGCCGGCCACTTGGGTACGCTGCTGGAGGCGGTCGCCGATGCCCCCGGGGCCCGGCTGTCGCAGCTGTGCATGCTCACCCCTGCCGAGCGGCGGAAATCACTCATCGAGTGGAACGACACCGCCGCCGCCTGTCCGGACACGGCCACCCTGCACGGCCTCTTCGAAGAGCGGGCGGCCCAGCAGCCGGACACCGTGGCCGTCGAGTGCCCGCAGGCCACACTGACTTACGGCGAGCTGAACGCGCGCGCCAACCGGATCGCCCACCACCTGCGGACCCGGTACGGGGCGCGGCCGGACATGCCGGTGGCGGTGTGTCTGGGCCGCGGGGCCGATCTGGTGACTGCGGAGCTGGCGGTACTGAAGGCCGGGGCGGCGTACGTGCCGCTGGACCCGGAGTACCCCGTCGAGCGGCTGGCGTACATGGTGCGGGACACGCAGACCCCGGTCGTCCTCACCCACGCCGCGTACGCGGACCGGATCCCGTCCGGCGTCCCCCTGCTGCTGCTCGACGAGTGCGACGCCGAAGGGGGCCCGTTGGACGGCGATCCGGTCACCGACCCGGAGCCGGCCGCCACCTCTCACAACCTGGCCTATCTCATCTACACCAGCGGCTCCACCGGCCGGCCCAAGGGTGTCCAGGTCGAGCACCGCAGCCTGATCAATCTGGTCCACTGGACGGCGGGCGAGTACGGCCTTGAGCCGGGGCAGCGGATCGCACTGCTCGCGGGGATCGCGTTCGACGCGGCGGCGTGGGAGCTGTGGCTCGGCCTCACCAGGGGCGCGACCTGCTGCGTCGCCGCCGAGAAGGTCCGGCTCGCCCCGCAGCTGCTGCGGGACTGGCTGGGCGAGCAGGGCGTCCACGCCACGTTCCTGTCCACGCCGATGCTGGAGTCGTTGTCGGCGCTCGACTGGGGCCCGGACAGCACCCTCGACTACGTACTGACCGGCGGCGACCGGCTGCGCATGCCACCGCGCGCCCGACTGCCGTTCCGCGTGGTCAACAACTACGGCCCCACGGAGACCACGGTCGTCGCCACCTCCACCGTATGCGTCCCCGGGGACGCCGTTCCGCCGATCGGCAGGCCGGTCGCCAACACCCGGTGCTTCGTGGTGAACCAGCACGGCACTCCGCAGCCGGTCGGCGTTCCCGGTGAACTCCTCGTCGGTGGCCTGCAGGTGGCGCGCGGATACCTGGGGCGCGGCGATCTGACGCGGGAGCGGTTCGTCCCGTTCGAGGCCGAGGAGGTGGGCGGGCGGGTGTACCGCACCGGCGACCTGGTCCGGTGGCGGCCGGACGGGCAGCTGGAGTTCCTGCGCAGGATCGACCAACAGGTCAAGATCCGCGGCAACCGCATCGAACTGGGCGAGGTCGAAGCCAACTTGATCACCCATCCCGGTGTCGGCGAGGTCGCCGTGATCGTCCGCGAGGACACGGCCGGCGACAAGCGGCTGGTGGCCTACCTGGTGGCCGCGGGAGCGGACGCTCCGAGCATCGCGGAACTGCACGCGCACCTCGGGTGCCATCTGCCCGACTACATGGTCCCGGCGGCGTTCATGGTGCTGGAGCGGCTGCCGCTGACCGCGAACGGCAAGGTGGACCGGGCGGCGCTGCCGGTCCCGGACGGCAGGCGGCCGGACCTCGGAACGTCCTACACGGCGCCGCGCAACACTGTCGAGCGGCACATCACGGCCGTCTGGACGGAGCTGCTGGGCATCGAACGCATCGGCGTCCACGACAACTTCTTCCAGCTGGGCGGGCATTCGCTGCTCGCCACTCAGGTCGCGTCGAGGCTGCGGAAGGCATTGCGGGTCGACGTACCGGTACGGGCGGTGTTCGACCACCCGACCCCCGCCGCACTGGCGCAGAACATCGCGGATCTGATGATGGCGGCGATCAACGCACAGTTCGCGCCGGCCGGATGACGGCGTACGCCCCCACCGCGACGGCGACGGTGGGGGCGTACGGTCACGCACAGGACGCGTCAGACCATGTCCTCGACCTGGATACCACCCTGGGCGATGGCCAGTGCGCCGAGCTGGAAGCGGCTCTGCGCACCGAAGCGATCGGTCAGCTTCTCGGAGAGCCGGCGGACCGTGCGCAGCGAGACGTCCATCCTGCGGGCGGCGGCGGCGTCGGTGAGGCCCTGTGCCCAGAGCCGCAGCACGTGCTGCTCCTGGAGGGAGAGACCGCCTCGGGTACGCGGGCGCGCCTCGGCCAGCGGCAGCGCCTCCTGCCAGAGGCGGGTGAACAGGGCGGCGAACGCCTCGGTGACCGACTCGACGCCGCACACCATGGCGCCGACGATGGACCGGGCGCTGACGACCGGAACCACGGCGTGGGTGCGGTCGCAGAGGATCATCCACGCGGGCAGCGACGGCAGCGTACGGATCGAACCGATGCTGTCGTCCTTCCCCCGTACGCGGCCCATCGCCTCGGGATCGTTGCGCACGCTCTCCAGGACGATGGTGCGGGCCGCCGTGCCGCGCCGTCGCAGTATCTCGTCGATGGGCCGGGCGGACTCGGCGACGGGCACGGCGAGCCGCTCGGTGGGGCCGACGGTCAGCCACTCCTGCTCGCACCCTTCGGCGAGTTCCGCGACCCGCCGCCACACGGCGTCCGCGCCGGCCAGCCACTCGACACCCGGCATGCTGTCCCGGCTGCCGCGGGCGTGCTCGGACAGCAACCGGGTCACTTCCAGTCGGCTGTCCTCCACCTGGAGCCGATGGCGGGCGAGTTCGTCCTGCTGCCGGGCGAGCATCGCTGCCAGGCCCACCCCCGGGTCGACCGGCCGCAAACCGGTGGGGGTGTCGCCGGGGACCACGAGCAGGAGGGCGGACAACCGCTCCAGCCGCTCTCTGACCGTGTCCTCGGCCTCCTTCAGCTGCTCCGCCAGCTCGGTCACTCCGGCGCAGGGCAGGTCGACCATGGCGAGATAGACGCTCCGTGCGAGGGAGTCGATAGCCAGAGAGGTCCGCATGTCCTTCACTCCTGTTGTCTCGGCCGTACGGCACCTGTTGGTCACGAATCGAATCGGACGACGCTCCACAGTCCAGGGCGGAACGGTCCCTTGCCGCTGCGGGAGTCCGTCGGGCAGGCATCAGTAGACGGGAGGCCGGGCGGCGGCGGATGCGGGCGGACCACCCACGTTGTGGCGGACGCTCCCCATAACGTGCGGCCGGTAAGGGCGGGGCGCCGCGCAAGAGCAGGCGACCCGCCCGTCCGCGGCGCGCGGTCCCCGGTACCTTGCGGCACTCACCCGTTCGCGGCAGAGGCTACGATCGCGCGCATGCCTGCCTCGCAGCCGACCGTCCTGGCCACCTCCGGAGGGCATCGCGCCGGTCCCCGTGCGCGGGTGCTGTTCGATTCCCTGGTCCACCACGCGGTCGACCTGTCAGGTGTGGACGGCCGCCGTCCGCGCATCCTGTACCTGGGCACGGCGGTGGGGGACGCGGAGCACGTCACCGCGCGCATGCACGAGGCGGCCAGGGTGGCGGGTTTCGACCTGACGCCGCTGCACCTGTTCCCCATGCCGAACGTGGACGACGTGGAAGGCACGCTCCTCGACCACGACGTCGTGTGGGTCATGGGCGGGTCGGTGGCGAATCTCCTGGCGGTGTGGCGAGTGCACGGCCTGGACCGGGCGCTGCGACGCGCCTGGCAGGCGGGGGTCGTGCTGAGCGGGGTGAGCGCCGGGTCGATCTGCTGGTTCGAGGGCGGCGCGACCGACTCGTACGGACCGGATCTGCGGCCGGTGGTGGACGCGCTCGGCTTCCTGCCGTACGGCAACGGTGTCCATTACGACTCCGACCCGGGGCGCCGTCCGCTGATCCACCGGATGGTCGCGGACGGCACCCTGCCGACGGCGCACTGCACCGACGACGGAGTGGGACTCGTCTATCACGGCACCCGGCTCGTCGAGGCGGTCACGGAATCGGCGGGCAAAGGGGCATACGTGGTGACGTGCGAGGGTGACGGGGTGCGGGAGGAGCGTCTGGAGCCGCGCCTGCTGCCGCGGACCCGGTACTGACTCCTTCCGCGCGGGCGGCCCCGCAGCGGTGGGGCCCTACCGCCGGGACGGGCGTTCCGGCGGGCCGTACGAAGCACAGGCACGGGGGTACGAGCCGTGACCTGCGGGTTCGGCCTCCGGCGCCGGGAACACAGGCCACATGCCCGCAGGTTCGCCGGCTCGGCCCCCCACCCACCGGCGGGGGGCCATCGGAGAACATGGGGGACACACCCCCATGTGGAGGCCGCGCGGTATCTGCGACGTTCTTCCTGTGACCGAATCAGCCGCACCCACGATGCCCCGAAGCGCGCACCTGCCGCTCGCCTGGTGGGCCCCAGCGCTCTCCCTCGCCGAGCGCGTCGGCGCCCCCGGCCGCCCCGCGGCGTCTCCCATGACCGCCACGTCCGGCCGCGCCCCCTGGGCCGCCGGGGACACGGTGGGCTTCGCGGCGCGGCTGGCCCACCTGGGTCTCGACGAACTTGCCGTGTGGGCCCTCGTCGGCGAGGCGCCGGAGCATCTGGCGGACCGCGCCGGCACTCCACGCTGGGCCGGTTACGTCGAAGAGGCCCTGGATCGTGCCGAGGCCCTGGATCGCGCTCACGACGCCGCCCGGCCGGTGCCGGGTGGCGACGCCGCCGGGCCCGAGGTGTTCGCACAGGTCGTGGCACCTCTGGTGGTGCCGGCCTCGGACGCCCTCGACCGGCAGCTGGCGCCGCTTCCTTCAGCGGAACGGAAGGTTCTGCGCGCCTCATTCGAGCAATGGCTGCTGAACCGGATGTCCCGGCAAGCGGCCCGCACACTCGTCCGCGAGCTGGACGGCGCCCGGCGCGCCGGGCGGCTTACCGGGGCCACGCCTCGTGATCGCTTCGCCTCCTTCCTCGCCGCCAGCAGCAGCGCGGACGGCCTGCGGGCGCTGTTCACCGCCTATCCGGTGCTGGCCCGGATGCTGGGCCGGACGGCACTGGACGCGGCCGACGCGGTCGCCGAACTGGGCCTGCGGCTGCACACGGACCGCGAGGAACTGGTGAGCGTCCTTCTCGACGGACGCGATCCCGGCCCGCTCACCCGCATCGAACTGGGCCGTGGCGACGCCCACTGCGGGGGGCGCTCGGTAGCGGTGCTGGAGTTCACGGACGGATCACGGGTGGTGTACAAGCCGCGTCCGTTGGGGCACCACGCCCTGCTGGACGACCTGACCCACTGGCTCGCCGGCCGGGTCGACGGCCTCGAGCTGTGCACCCCGCGCACTGTTCGGCGGCAGGAGCACGGCTGGCTGGAGTTCATCGAGCACCGCTTGTGCGCCTCGGTGACCGAGGCGGACGCCTTCTACCGGCGCCAAGGCGCACTACTGGCTCTGCTGTACGCGGTGGACGGCGCGGACGTGCACTACGAAAACCTCATCGCCGCCGGTGGCCAGCCGGTTCTGGTGGACGCCGAAACGCTGCTGCACACCGGGCTGCCGCAGGCCACCACGGCCGAGGCCGACCCGGCCGCCGACGCCCTCCAGGCTTCCGTGTACCGGACGTGCCTGCTGCCCTATCTGCTGATCGGTGAGCACGGCGCGCTGGACATCTCCGCGCTGGGACGAGCCGAGGAAGGCACGTACCCGAGCGAGGGCCTGCGCTGGGAGGACAGCGGACTGGACACCATGCGAGCCGTACGAGGTCCAGTGGTCAGTCCGGCTGCACAGAACCAGCCGCTGCCCGACGGGCACCACCTCCAGGGCGCCGATCACCGTGCCGCGCTGCTCGACGGCTTTCGCACCACGTACACCGCGATCCGTGCGCACGGCGGGGAACTCACCGAGCCGGGCGCCCTGTTGGCCCGGCACGCGGACAGCCCCGCACGGCTGATCGTCCGCTCCACCCGGCTGTACTCGACCCTGCTGGAGGAATCCACCCACCCGGCGCTGCTCGGCGACGCGCTCGCCCGGGACGCGGCGTTCGCGGTGCTGTGGACCGAGTCGGCGCACGACCCAGCACGCGGCCGGCTGGTGGAGCACGAGACCGAGGACCTGTGGCGCGGGGACATCCCCCTCTTCGTCCACCTGCCGTCCGGCTCGGGGGTGCGTACGGCCGGAGGGACCTGGGTGGCGGACCTGCTGCCGGTGGCGAGCCTGAGCGCGGTCCGCGCCAAGATCGCCCGGATGGACGAGGTCGACTGCCGGGACCAGGAATGGATCGTCTCGGCCGCACTGGCCGCACGCGCGGCCGGCTCCCCGTTGATCCGGCCGCGCTCCGAGCTGGTTCCGGCTCCCATGCCGGCGGTGGTGCCGGAGCCGTCACGGCTGCTCGCCGCGGCCTGCGGGATCGCCGACGAGATCGCCGCCCGCGCCTTGCGGTCCGGCGGCCGGACCAACTGGATCGGCCTGGAACGCCTGCCGGGCGGGCACTGGTCGGTCCTCCCGATGGGCGCCGGACTCGCCCAGGGATACACCGGAGTCGCGCTCTTCCTGGCCCAGGCCGGACTGCTCGCGGGCGCCGACCGCTACACGGAGCTCGCCCACGAGGCGGTACGGCCGCTGCCGGCCCTGCTGAAGATGCTGGCCACCGACCCCGAACTGTGCGCCGCGGTCGGACCGGGAGCGTACAACGGGCTCGGCGGCATCCTGTACGGCCTGGTACGGCTGTCGACCCTCCTCGACGCCGACCTGGCGGACTCGCTGCCCGACGCGCTCACCGCGCTCGAACACGCCGTGGCGGGCTGCGTGGACCCCGGGTTCGCGGACGGTGCGGCCGGCGCCCTGGCGGCGGCGGTCGCCGCCCACGACGCGACGGGCTCCCGCCGGACCCTGGAACTGGCCGACGCGGTGGCGGACGCCCTGGCCCCCGCGGCCGCGCAGGGCGGTGGCACCGCAGAGTTCGCCGAGGGCGCCGCGGGCATCGGCTGGGCGCTGTGGCACCACGCGGACCACCGGGCGGACGGAAAGGGACACCCGGAGGTGGCGGCCGGGCTGCTGCGCTCGGCCAACGCCGCGCCTGACGCCGCCGCGCACGACCCGTCGTGGGCCACCGGCCTGCCCGGGATCGCCGCCGCCACGGCGCATCTGCCGGAGCGCGGCGACCTCGCCGCCCGGCTGGCCGCCCTCGGCGACGGCCCCGACCTCAGTGCGGGCCACGGCGCCTTCGGCGCCCTGGAGGCCCTGTCGGTCCTGGCCGACCGGGGCGACGCCACCGCGTCCGACGCTCTGACCCGCACCGCCGGCCGGGTGCTCGCGACCGTCGAGGCGCAGCAGCACCGCTGCGCCACCCCCGATCAGGTGTCCTCTCCCGGAATGCTGACGGGCCTCGCCGGCATCGGCTACGGGCTGCTCCGTCTCTGCTCCCCCGCCCGTGTCCCGTCCGTGCTCCTGCTGGAGCACTCCTGCCCGAGCCCCCTGCCCGTCTGTTGAGTGCGAGCGCCCCGGTCAGCCGGACCCTGCGATCTTTCCGCTCCTCTCCGCCCTCTCGTAGTCTCCCCTTCCTCTCATCCACGCACTTCCACACGAAGGAGCTCTCCCCATGAACCAGCACTTCAGCCGCGCCACGTCCGTATCCGCCGCCCACGTGGCCGACGCCGCCGACACCGATGCCCTCACGGCTGCCGCCGAGGAGCAGGACGTGGCCGGCGGCATCACCCTCTCGGGCCGCAACCGCGCTTGCGCGCGCGCCCGTATTCTGGCCGGAATGGTTCTCACCAGCGGCATCGTCATCACGCTGAGCTCGATCGACACCTCGGTGTCCGCTCCCCAGTAGCCGCCCCCGGGCCGGCGGCCGGCCGGCTCGGCGGGCCGAGGGGAATCGAAATCCGAACGACACGCTACAATTCCATAATTTCTGATTTATGCTTCGAGATCATGCGCTCCCAAGCACCTTCCCTCATCGGCCGAGATGCCCAACTGGGGCTGCTCGGGCGCGCGTTGTCCGACGCCCAGCAAGGGCGCGGTGGAGTGGTCTTCCTGGTGGGTGAAGCCGGAGCCGGCAAGTCCCGGCTGGCGGCCGAGGCCGTGGGCAGCGCGCTCGGGGTCGGGATGGGCGTCCTGCGGGGACGCAGCAGCACCACCGGCCCAGTGGTGCCCTTCCGGCCACTGACCGAGGCGCTGATGTCACTGTTCCGCACCGGTGAACCGCTGGACGAACTGCCCCTGGGGCCGTACAGACCGGTGCTGGGACGGCTGATCCCCGACTGGAACACCGGCGCAGGCGACAGCAGTTCGATGGTGATCCTGGGCGAGGCCGTGCTGCGCCTCCTCATGGCCACCGACAACGGCCGGGGCCGGCTCCTGGTGCTGGAGGATCTGCACGACGCCGACCCCGAGACACTGGGTGTCCTGGAATATCTCGTGGACAATCTGGAGTACAGCCCGGTCCTGCTGCTCGCGACCGTCCGCACGGACTTCAGCGACGCCCTGGATCTCGCACAGTCGGCCCGCCGCCGCGGCGCGGCCTCGGTCGTGGAACTGCCGCCACTGACCCGCCCCCAGGTACGCGAACTGGTGGCGGGTCAGTTGGGCGCCTCCCTGGAGGAGGTGCCCACACCCGTGCTGGAGCGGTTGTGGGAGGGCAGCGCAGGCAGCCCCTACCTGGTCGAGGAGCTGCTCCAGTCGATGATCAGCGCGGGCACCCTGGTGCAGGGATCGGACGGCTGGCGAACGGTCGGTGACCCGCGTGGCGATGTCTCCTCCGCTCTGGCCCGGGGAATCCTGCGCCGCATCGACCGGCTGGGTGCGGAGGGCCTGACGCTGCTGTCGGCGGCGGCCGTACTGGGCAGACGGTTCCCGCTGACCGTGCTCCAACGGATGACGGGAGTCGACGACCGGGCACTCCTCAGCCATCTGCACGCCGGAGTCGCCGCTCGCCTGGTGGTCCCGGACGAGCCCGCTCCCGACTGGTACTCCTTTCGCCATTCACCCACCGTGGAGGCCCTGTTCACCCAGCTGACGCCCAGCCAGCGTGCGGAACTGGCGCGTCAGGGCGCGGAAGCGGTGGAGAAGCTGCACCCTCAGTTACCCGGCGAGTGGTGCGCGCTCGCGGCGGGGCTGCGGTCCGAGGCGGGCGAGGACGCGGCGGCCGGCAAGCTGTTCACGGAGGCGGGGCGGCGGGCCCTGACGGCCGGAGCGCTCGGTTCGGCGGTGACCTTGCTCAGCCAGGCCGAAACCCTGCTGGCGCGGGCCGGCGACCCGCAGGAGCGGGCGGGTGCGCTGGAGCACCTGCTGCCCGCGCTGGCCGAGTCCGGCGACTTCGACCGGGCCTTGGGCCTGGTCGAGCATCTGCACGCCCTGGACAGCGCAGGGCTGGGTGCGTCACGTCTGGCAGTCCTGCACACCCGGTTGGCCAAGGTGGCGCACACGGCGGGGCACTGGAGCGACGGGAACCGGCAGATCGACCGGGCCCGCGAGGTGCTGGGGGCGAACCCGGACGGTGCGGCGACGGCGGCTGTCGACGTCACCGCCGCCTATCTGGCGCTGGACACCCCGGGCACCGACCGCATCCAACACGCGGAGAAGCTCGCCCGCTCGGCGGCCGACGCCGCCGAGCGCTACGCGCTGCCCTCGGTCGCCTGCCAGGCGTGGGAGCTGCTGGCGACCGTGGCCCGCGAGCGGGACCCGTCCGAGTCCCGGGCCATGCTCGAAAAGGCCCTGTCGACGGCGGAACGGCACCAGCTCCCACTGCGGCGGATGTACGCGGCGACCCGTATCGGCGGCAACGACTGGCTGGCGGAAGGTGACACCGCCGGGCTGCTGTCCGCCCGGGAGGAGGCTCTGCGGCTGGGCTCGATCAACATCGTGCACACCGTGGACGGCATCCTCGTCCTGGACGGGGTGATGCGGGGCGCGCGCGAGGCGACGCGGCAAACCGCCACCGAGGGTCTGACGATCGTGCGCAGGCTCGGGCTCGCCCCGGCCGTCCGGTACCTCCTGATGTCACTGGCCTCGCTGGAGGCGCACCAGGGCGACCGGCAGGCGATGGAGGCCGCTCTCGACTCGTTCGCCGAATGGGAGGGGGCGGGCTCGCAGGAGGAGCCGCTCACGCTGGGCATGGCTCGTGCCTTTTGCGCCCTGATGGAGGAGGACCGGGACCTGGCACGGGCGGAGCTTGGGGCTGTGTCGGCGCTGGAGCGGCACAACCCCACCACCTATCACCTGAGCGGCACGCACGGGGTGGGGCTGCTGCTGGACGTGCTGGCCGGTGACGCGGACCGCGCCCGGCAAGAGAGGGTAGCCGCCACGGCGGTCGGACGGATGCGGTGGAACCGCCAGTTCGTCACGCTCGCGGATGCCGTCCTGCTCGGCCGGCAGGGGCAGGGCGAACGGGCGGCCGAGCGCATCGGTGCAGCGCTGCGCGATGCCGCCGCGTACCCGACCGCCCTGCACCTGGGCCTGCGGCTGGTCGCGGACGCGGCGCACGAGGACGGCTGGGGTGAGCCGGTCGCCTGGCTCAGGCGGGCCGAACACCACTTCCACGAGCAGGGGGTGCCCGCCGTCACGAATGCCTGCCGGGCCGCCCTGCGACGGCTGGGTGCCCCCGTGCACCAGCACCGCAGCGGCACAGACGGCATCCCCGAACAACTGCGGGCCCTCGGCGTCACCGTGCGGGAGTACGAAGCGTTCCGGCTCCTCGCCGACCGGCTGAGCAACAAGGACATCGCCGACCGGCTGTTCATCTCCCCCCGCACGGTCGAGAAGCACATCGCCAGTCTGATGAACAAGACGGGCGCGGCCGACCGGGCGGACCTGTGTGCGCGGTCGACCCGACTGACGAAGTCGTGATGCAAGTCCTGGCCTGTTTCGCTCGGGGTGCGGCTGAGATTCGGGTAGAAACACTGCTCGGCAACTCCGCCTGGCCCAGCCGGGGCGCCGCCCGCACCGAGATCTTCGATTTCGTTGAGGGCTGGTACAACTTGCACCGACTGCACAGCAGCCTCGGCTACCTCAGCCCCGCCGAGTACGAGACCGACTCGCAGCCTGACTACCACACCTCGCTGTGACTTCGGTGAGCATTTCCCCAGGCTGTCCGGCGCACGGCGCGGCGCCCGGTCCTGGCGGGCGCCTTCGCGCCCCGGGGGCAGGTCCGTGGACCCGCCCCCGGGGCGTCGGTGTTACGCGTCCTCGTCGTTGACCCAGCTCATGAGCTTGCGCAGCTCGCGGCC
>NZ_JBIWKI010000068.1:0-24152 GCF_044765565.1 Streptomyces sp. NPDC102437
TGGGGGGGGCCGGGGGGGCTTACGGCGGGCGCCCCCCCCCCCCGGGGGGGGGGGCCCCCCCCCCCCCGGGCGGGGGGGGGCCCCCCGGCCCCCCCCCCCCCCCCCGCCTCTTGTCTGCCTGTCTGTCGAGAGGCCCTAGATACGGACCTGGACGGCGCGGGCCAGCCGGTCGTGCAGGCCACGGCCGTCGCGGTCCCAGACCAGGGCCGGGATCGCCAGGCACAGCAGCACGCTGCGGACGACGACCCGCCCGAAGGTCAGCCGGCCACCGTTCTCGGAGACGACCCTGAGACCCAGGAGGCGCTTGCCCGGCGTACAGCCGATGGTCCCGACGGTGAGCACGCTCAGCACCAGGAAGATGCCCAGTGCCCAGTTTCCGGCCGCCTGCTGGTCACCGCGGGCGAACAGCCCGTATGCGATCAGGAGGCACAGGGCCCAGTCGATGAAGACCGCGCCGAACCGCCGGCCGAGCGGCGCGACGGAACCCGGCCCGTGTTCGGGCAGGCCGAGTCGCTTGCCCCGGTGGCCGAAGTCGGCCCCCATCTCCTCGGCGGCCGCGCGCGGCCCGGAGAGCCACGATCCGATTGCTTGCCTGTTGTCCACCCGAACACGGTACTGCGCCGTCCCCGGCGGGACGCCGGGCGGGGCCCGGTACAGCACCCCGAAGCGGCCGGACCACAGGTCCGTAACCGGTCACGAGGTGCCGGTCACACTCGGCTCGGTTAACTTCAGCGAAACAAATGGGTCATGCTTGAGAAATCCGGTCTGCCTATGGTCGGGTCCAGCGTGTGCCACCGCACTGGCCGCACCACGAGCTACAACCCCGTCCCTCCCGGGCCGGGAGTAGGAGGAGTTGGATGTTCCAGAACGCCGACGACGCGAAGAAGTACATCGCCGACAATGACGTCAAGTTCATCGATGTCCGGTTCTGTGACCTGCCCGGTGTGATGCAGCACGTCACCGTCCCGGCGGCGACCTTCGACCCGGCCGACGAGCTTGCCTTCGACGGCTCGTCGATCCGCGGCTTCCAGGCCATCCACGAGTCCGACATGGCGCTGCGCGCGGACCTGTCGACCGCCCGTCTCGACCCCTTCCGTCGTGACAAGACCATCAACATCAACTTCTTCATCCATGACCCGATCACCGGCGAGCAGTACAGCCGTGACCCGCGGAACGTGGCCAAGAAGGCCGAGGCGTACCTCGCCTCCACGGGTATCGCCGACACCGCGTACTTCGGCCCCGAGGCCGAGTTCTACGTCTTCGACAACGTCCGTTTCCAGACGTCGGCGAACGAGAGCTTCTACCACATCGACTCCGAGGCCGGCGCCTGGAACACCGGTGCGATCGAGAACAACCGCGGCTACAAGGTCCGCTACAAGGGCGGCTACTTCCCGGTCCCGCCGGTCGACCACTTCGCCGACCTGCGTGCCGAGATGTCCCTGGAGCTGGAGAACAGCGGCCTCCAGATCGAGCGCCAGCACCACGAGGTCGGCACCGCCGGCCAGGCCGAGATCAACTACAAGTTCAACACGCTGCTCGCCGCGGCCGACGACCTGATGCTCTTCAAGTACATCGTGAAGAACGTCGCCTGGCGCAACGGCAAGACCGCGACGTTCATGCCGAAGCCGATCTTCGGCGACAACGGCTCGGGCATGCACGTCCACCAGTCCCTGTGGGCCGGCGGCGACCCGCTGTTCTACGACGAGCAGGGTTACGCGGGCCTCTCGGACATGGCCCGGTACTACATCGGCGGCATCCTCAAGCACGCCCCGTCGCTGCTGGCGTTCACCAACCCGACGGTGAACTCCTACCACCGCCTGGTCCCCGGCTTCGAGGCCCCGGTCAACATGGTGTACTCGCAGCGCAACCGCTCGGCCGCGATGCGCATCCCGATCACGGGCTCCAACCCGAAGGCCAAGCGCGTCGAGTTCCGCGCCCCGGACCCGTCGTCCAACCCGTACCTGGCCTTCTCCGCGCTGCTGATGGCGGGCCTCGACGGCATCAAGAACAAGATCGAGCCCGCCGAGCCGATCGACAAGGACCTCTACGAGCTGGCTCCCGAGGAGCACGCCAACGTCCAGCAGGTCCCGACCTCCCTCCCGGCCGTCCTGGACGCGCTGGAGGCGGACAACGAGTACCTCCAGGCCGGCGGTGTCTTCACGTCCGACCTGATCGAGACCTGGGTCGACTACAAGCGCACCAACGAGATCGCCCCGATCCAGCTGCGCCCGCACCCGCACGAGTTCGAGCTCTACTTCGACCTCTAGGAGGCGGGGTCGGCCGAGCCGGCCCCAGGGCTCCGAACGGGATCAACTTGATCTCACAAACAGCAGCGAGGGCCGCAGCCCCATACCTCGGGGCAGCGGCCCTCGCCATGTCACTGGCTGTTCGCCGGGCTACAGGTTCGTCGGCGGCTGGGCCGGCGGCTGACCCGCAGGCGGCTGACCGGCCGGCGGCTGACCGGCCGGCGGCTGACCCGCAGGCGGCTGACCGGCCGGCGGCTGACCCGCAGGCGGCTGGCCCGCAGGCGGCTGACCGGCCGGCGGCTGACCCGCAGGCGGCTGGCCCGCAGGCGGCTGACCGGCCGGCGGCTGACCCGCAGGCGGCTGACCCGCAGGCGGCTGACCCGCAGGCGGCTGACCCGCAGGCGGCTGACCCGCAGGCGGCTGACCCGCAGGCGGCTGGCCCGCAGGCGGCTGACCGGCCGGCGGCTGGCCCGCAGGCGGCTGACCGGCAGGCGGCTGACCGGCAGGCGGCTGGCCCGCAGGCGGCTGACCGGCCGGGACCGTGTTGCCGGTCCCCGCGACGACGGAGCCACCGATGGTGGAACCAATGATTTGGTTCAGGTTGTTGTTGTTGATTGTCTGAATTTGGTTTATCACCGTCTGCGACAGACCGAGGCTTCTCCCGGTGGCTTGCACCGCCGCCGCGCCTTGTGCCGCCGCCTCTTGCGGGGAGGCGCCCCTGCTTCTCGCCGCTTGTGCCGCGTTCGCTCCGGCAGCCGCAGCAGCGGCTGCGCCTCCGGCCGATGTCGCTGATCCCCCTCCGGCGCAGGCCACAGAGCCTACGGCGAAGTTGCCTGTGCCCGATACAGTGAACGGTCCTATACGACCGTCAGCACCAGGGCGCAGCGTCATCCCCCCGGGGGAGACGGTGAAGGTCGCGTTGGGGTCGAAGTTCTCCCCCGTCAAGGTGTTTGCCACTACCCGACATGCCTGCGCCGGCGCAGCGGAAGCAGGCGCGACAGCGGTCGCAGCCAGACCCCCGACAAGCGCCACTGTCGCGGCAGAACTCAGGAAGGCTTTTCCTCTCACGGCTTTCCCCTTTCGGCACTGTGCTTTCTCGCTGTCCAGCTCACGTGCCATCGTGAGCAGCAGGCCATAGCCACGGCGTGACGCTGACGTGACGCCGGCGCAATGACGGGACCGACAGCAGAAGCTCCAGGCGGAATCCTGGAATGCCTCCTCTCCAAGCTTGCGCGCTCTCCTTGAGGATGTCGCACCGAAAGATTTCCCGGATTCAACCAGTCCCTGGCTGGGCAGTTGAGGCCGGTGTCGTACGAAATGGACCGGCAGGAGATCGGGCCGAACGATACGATGGTTGGCAACGCCCAGTTCTGGTTGCAGTTCCACGAGCAGTTCTGGTCGTACGAGAATCCGTCCCCGTCGAGCCATGATGCCGAGGCCGCTGAAGCCCCAGCACGCCGATGGGGAACTCCAGTTCACCCCAAGCCTTTGAGCTGATGGACATGAAGAAGAGAACTTTGCGAAACATCAGCGTCGCAGCGGCGGCTTCCTTCCTGACGGCCGGGATCTTGGCCACATCAGCGAGCAACTCCGTCGCCTCGCAGCAGAATTCCCAGGCCGCACCTTCGGTGCTCAAGTGCTACACGCTCATCGACAATCCGGACGAGGTCGTCTGCTACCGGATTTCGCAGCGGGCTCTGAATACGGGAAGCGACATCGTGTTCTTCCCGTTCCTAATCCAGGTGCCCACGCCTTCGAATGCCCCGGCCCCGCTCGTCGTGAGTGTTCTGCCGCCGGATCTGACTCCAGGGGATTCCTTCAACGGCTCGTGACAGTAGCGCGCTGTCGCGGTGCGGTCAGTGCCGCAGAGCCTGCCCCACCTCGGCCTTGACCTCTCCTGACAGTTTGCGGTTGCTGCGGGCCGTGGCGGCCTTGGACGCCTTGGCGCCGACGTCGTCGACCGTCACCACGACCGTGTCGAGCAGATTGCCGCTCCCGTCACGGAAGTTGACCTGAATCGCGTACGACTTCTTGGAGTCGGCGCTGTTCTTCACGGTGACCTTCACGGTGGCGCGGCCGTCGCCGTCGGTGCTCGGCTTGCCCAGTTCGACGTCGCTCTTGGCGGTCACGCCGTTCTTGAACTTGCTCAGCTTCTCGCCGGCGGCTGCCGTCGCCGAGGCCACCACGTCGGCGCCCCGGGATGCCGCCGACGCCGCGGCGGACGCGGCCTTGGACGCCGTGCTGGACGCGCTGCCGCCGTCGTGGGAGCAGGCTGCGGCGGTCGACATCACGGCCGTCGTCAGCAGTACGGCCCACAGACCTCGCGCGGCTTTCCTCGTCATCGTGCCTCCCAGCACTCGCCACTCCCCCTTCGCCCATCGCCTCAGTCAAAGGGGCGGCGGCGCGGGCCGCATGCGGTGTACGCCGGACGGGTGAGGCGAGGGGCGGTGTCGATTCGCGGTGCGGTACGGGGCGGACGACGCTTGGGTCATGAGCGGTCACCGGAGACCGGGCAGCGTCCCTGGGGGGGGATGCGGCGTCGGCGGCGGTGGCCCTGAGTGCTGCTCGTGAGCGTGCTCGTGCCGGCCGGAGCCGGCGTCGTGGCCGTCGAGGCCGTCTGAGCCCCGCCCGTTGCTGCCGCTGTACGTGGCCGTGTCCCCGGGCCGCGGAGGGCTCGGGGACACGGCCATCGGGTGCGCCGGACGTCAGCGGCCGTAGCGGATCAGGGCGCGGACCATGCGGCAGGTGGTGTCGGACGGCGGGTGGATGCCGATGCGCTCGGCAGTCGTACGTATCTTGGCGTTGGTCGCGGTCGACGGGTAGTAGACGCCCGTGTCGAGCAGGGCGATCGCCAGGCGCATGGCCTTCAGGCGGCGGTTGTGGGTGACGTACCACTCGCGGGGCCGGCCCGCGGGGAGCGGCTTCTTCATCAGGGGCTTGTCGAGCGGCTTGGTCGTGACTGCGGCAACGGCCATGGGCAACCTCCTGGCACGGTCGTGGAACCCTCACCAACTGCCTTTATTTTACTGCCCGGCACTGACAATCGGCGCTGGCCAGAAGGGCTTTCGGGCCGCCCCTCGCGTACCTTTGACCCCATGGAGATCTGGATCAATCCCGCCTGTTCGAAATGCCGCAGCGCGGTACAGCTGCTCGACGCGGAGGGTGCCGAGTACACCGTCCGCCGCTACCTGGAGGATGTGCCCTCGCCGGACGAGATCCGGGCCGTGCTCGACCGGCTCGGGCTGGAGCCGTGGGACATCACACGGACGCAGGAGGCCGACGCGAAGGAGCTGGGGCTCAAGGAGTGGCCGCGCGAGGCCGGTTCGCGTGAGCGGTGGATCTCGGCCCTCGCCGAGCACCCCAAGCTCATCCAGCGGCCGATCATCACCGCGGACGACGGGACCGCCGTCGTGGGGCGCACGGACGAGGCGGTACGCGACGCGCTCGGACGCTGAGCGTCCGTCGCGAGGTCCGCACGACGGCCCGTCACGACGCCCGTCATCCGATGAAGTCCGCGATCCTTCGGTTCAGTTCGGCGGCCGTCGGCCCGTGCAGCGGCAGCGTGTGGTGCGTCGCTCCGGGGATCGTCGCCGCCGTCACCCTCGGGAGCAACCGGGCCGCCTCGGCGGCGACGCGGTCCGGGTCATGGACCCGGCCGCGCCCGGCGAGCAGGACCAGGGTCGGTACGTCCAGCCCGCGCAGCGCCCCGGGCGCGGGGCGGGGACCGGTGACCGGGCGGGCGGACGGGAAACCGGCCGCCGCGTCGCGCAGCCGCAGCCAGGTCGGGTCGAGCTCGGCGCCGCCCGTCTCCCACTCCAGGAAGGCCCTCGTCCGCTTCGCGCTCGGCCGGATCAGCATCGGCAGGGCGCGCAGGAGGTAGCCGGGCCGGAAACCGGCGAAGCACTGTGTCGGGTCCACCAGGACCAGCTTCCGGACGCGGTGGGGTGCGTGCAGGGCGTGGTGGAGAGCGATCCAGGCCCCGTAGGAATGCCCGCCCAGCGCGGTCCGGTCGGCGCCCAGCCCGTCCAGTACGCCGTCCAGCCATGCCGTCAGATCCGCCACCGTACGGATCGGGCGCTCCCCCGCGACGCTGCGGCCCGGCTCACCGATCAGGTCGACGGCGTGGACCCGGTGTGCCCGGCCGATGTGGGCCGCCTGGGCGTACCAGACGGTGGAGGTGGAGCCGCCGCCGGCCAGCAGCACGAGGGGCGGGGCGTCCCCGGGGCCGCAGCTGTTGACGTGGGTGGTGCCGTACGGGGTGGTGACCTGGGAGTACGTCGTCCCGGCGGGCCAGTTGGCCGCCAGGACCTCGTCGTACGCCTCGTGGAACGACGTGGGTGCCGACGTGGATGTCATGGGTGCCTCCCCGGGCGTGACTGTTCCTGCCGGCTCCCGATATTATCTCGCTCGGCGAGATAATGGCTCGATGGGACGGAAGGAGCTTCGATGAGCGAGCGGGGTCCGGAACCTGGACCGGAGCTGGAGATCGTGCACCTGCTGCGCAAGGTGACCGTCGAATTCGGGCTGCGCCAGGCCGAGTTCGCGGCTCTTCACCACATGCACAGCACCGATGTCCGCGCCCTGATCTGTCTGCTGGACGCGGAGCGGGCTGGTACGGATGCCACCGCCGGGTGGCTCGGCACGCAGCTCGGGCTCAACTCCGCGGGCACCACCGCCGTCATCGACCGGCTGGAACGGCTCGGCCACCTCACCCGCACCCGTGACCCGCGCGACCGGCGCCGGGTGCTGCTGGCGGTCGACCCGCGGGCGGTGGAGCTGGGGTGGGCGTTCTTCGGGCCCCTGATCGAGACCACGGTGACGGTGCTGCGCGACTTCGACGAGACGGAGACGGCCGCCGTCCGGCGATTCCTGTACGCCGCGCACGAGGCCGTCACTTCCGTACCTTGACCAATCGGACCAATCGGATCGCCTCGCGCACCGGTCCGGCCGGAGCTCCGCCGGACGCCGGGGTGACCGGCGCGGCGGCGGCGCCGTCGCCGTACTACGCCAGCTGCTTCTCCGCCTCCGCCAGCAGCTCCGTCAGGCGCAGCCCGAACCGTACGTCGCACGGGTGCGGGTCCCCCGTACGCACCGACTGGATCAGCGCGTCGACCGCCGACCGGAACGAGCTGACCGCGTCGCCCCCGCGCGGCAGGGCGGCCGTCCCCTGTTCGCCCCTGAGCTCGATCTCCGCGGCGACCGCGGCCGGGGGTGCCCCCAGTGCGAGCGTCACCGTGCTGGACGCGCCGGAGGTGTGGCGGAGGACGAGATGGGTGGTGTCGGCCGGGCCGCGGGCCGCCGTCAGCCCGGTCACATCGCCCAGCACCGGAATCAGGACCGACAGGGCGTGCGGGCCGACGTCCCACAGGCCGCCCTTGTCTCGGCGCCACGGCGAGGCGGCGTACTCGCTGGTCGCGCCGGGGGCGAACAGCGCGCCGATCCACTCGGCACGAGCGGTGAACCAGCCGTCCAGGGCGGCCTGCTCGGCGATCCAGGCGGAGGTGACGGCCGCGAACCTCAGGGTGCAGAAGACGACGGAGGCGACCCCGCTCTGCTCGGCCGCCCGGACGACCTCGCGGGCTCCTGCGACGGTGGTCGCGACCGGTTTGTCCAGCAGCAGATGACGGCCGGTGGCCGCGGCACGGGCGGCGAGCGGGGCCTGGACGTCCGGCGGCAGGGCGAACGCGACGGCGTCGCTGGCGGCGAAGAGCTCGTCGATGCCCGTCTCGCCGGTGTACGCCTCGGTGCCGTGCGCGGCGGCCAGCTCCTGCGCGGCCTCGGGGCGGCGTCCCCACACACCGCTCAGTACGACGCCGGGGTGGGCGGCGAGTGCGGGGGCCTGGGTGTTCCGGGCCCATGGGCCGGTTCCGACGAGGCCGATGCGCAGAGGGGTCGTGGGAAGTGTCGTCATGGGGCCAGTCTGCCGGTTTCGCCGGAGCGATCCGGTATTGAGTTGGCGGAGGGTGAGCTTCATGGATACGTTTGCGGCGCCGGCCGCGGGACTCCGGCTGCGACTTCCGGGACTTGCCTATGAAGCAATAATTTCGCTGTTCGCGCCCTCATTCCCCGGCCGGCGCTCCGCCCCCGCGTGCGGCGGAGCGTGACACCACGGGGGAAACCATGACCACCAGCACCGGGACCGACGCCGGCCTCGTCGCGGCCGAGGACGTACTCCTCTTCGTCAACGCGGCGATCACCGCGACCGGGCAGCGCGAGTTCCGCTCGACCGCGTACCAGCAGCAGCTCTCGCTGGACTTCCTCCATGAGTACGTACGGGTCAACTACCGCCGGGTGTACGCCGCCTCGCTCGCCCTCGACATCAACGACCACAACGCCGCGCGCATCGTCCGCGGCCTCCTGGAGAACGCGGCCGACGCGAGCGCCGAGGAGAAGCGCACCGAGGGCCGGCTGATCGCCGCCCGGCTGGCCAAGCTGCCGCCGCAGCGGGTGTACCGGCTGTTCCGGGAGCTGCGCACGGCCAAGGTGAACAACCGGCGCACCCGCGCGATCATGCGGGACTGGCTGGCCGCCCGGCCCGACCCGGCGCACGACGCGGTGAAGTACCGCTCAGGGCTGAAGACCGCCGCCCGCCACGCCCACCTCGGCTTCGAGGGATCCGCCGATCCGGACGGGTCCGGCGAGATCGGGGACTTCCTGTTCCGGCCCCGGCACCGGGCGGGCTACCGGCACCGGTTGCTCGACGCCTGGCGGCGCGCCCACTACGCGCAGGGGGCCGTCGAGGAGCTGCCGTTCACCGTCGCCGAGGGCCTCGCCGCGCGGCGCGGGGTGAAGCGCGAGGTGTTCCTGGAGCGGATGGCGCCGCGGATGACCCGGCTGGAGCGGCTGCGGACCCTGGACCGGCGCACAGGCGGCGGCGACGCGCCGCTGCCCGCGGACGTGGACCTGACCGTCATGCCGCTGACCCGGCTCGCCCTGTACGTCCTGTCGCTCGGCTTCGAGGCGCGCAGTGCGCACCGCGCGGAGCTGACCCGTGCGCTGCGCACGGCGGCCCGTCGTGCGGCGGGCCCGCACGCCGGGAGCTGGGGCCGCGTCGCCGCCGTGCTGGACGACAGTTACTCGTCGTCCGGGTCGGGCGAGAAGCGGCGTCGCCCGCTCGCCGTGGCGCTGGCGTGCCACTTCCTGCTGGAGGCGCTGGCCGGGCCGGGCGCGTACACCCCGCTGTGGACCTCGGGCCGTACCGATCCGCTGCTGGTCAGGCCCTGGGGGCCGACCCCGCTCGGCTTCCGCGTGCTGGACGCGCTGGAGCTCGGCCCGGACCGGCTGGTCATCGTCTCGGACGGCTGGGACAACGCACCGCCCGGACTCGCGGGCGAGGTGCTCCGGGTCTGGCGGACCGGGCTCGATCCGGACCGGCGTACCGCGGTGGTCCATGTGAACCCCGTATACGACGCTGACGCCTTCGACGTGCGGCGCCTGTCGCCGAGCGTGCCCACCGCAGGTGTCCGGGACGCGGAGGACCTGCCGGCGCTGGTGGAGCTCGCGGGGTTCGCCGAGGGGCGTACGGGAGCGGCGGCGCTGTACGCCTATCTGGACCGGCGGGTGGCACGGTTCGTGGGTGACGAGGGGGCGGGAGCGACATCGTGAACAGGCTGGAACTGACCGGGCTCACCACCCGCCCCGCCCAGGTGTGGGGCGGCATCCGGCTGGTGCCGCTGGTGCGCGAGCGGCCCGTCGAGGGGCTCCGGCTGCACGAGGAACTCTACGTGGACTACGGGAACGGCACCGTGGACATCGCTCCGCGCACGCACTACGCCTCGGTCATCCCGCACGGCTTCGTCGCCGACTGGTCCGGCGAGGGCGAGCAGTTGGCCGCCTACGGTACGCAGCTCGGCGCCGCACCGGGCGCCGCGGGTTCTGAGGCCGGGGGCCGTCAGGCGCCCCGGACCGCGCGGCTGCAGCGCCACCGCCACCACCGGATGGCGAAGCGCCGGCCGGGCGACCGGCTGCGCTTCCTGCCGCTGCACCTCGCGCTGGAGGGCTATCTCTCGCTGCACTTCGGCGGCCCGGCCATCGCCTGGGAGGAGTGGTCGCGGCAGGCGCTGCGCGACGGGCTCTCACCGCGCGCCGAGGACGCGTACATGGGGTGGTCGGTGCGCGGGCTCGGCGCGGCGCTGCGGGTCTTCGAGATCCATCCCGGCCAGTGCGGAGTGATGGTGTACGCGGCCGACGCGCTCGCTGCCGCGTTCGTCGTGCCGCACCCGGACGACTACCGGCTGCTGCACCCGTCGCTGGTCGAGGACCTGTACGGCGAGCTGGTCCACCAGTACGCGCTGTACGGCGCCCCCGTGCCGGAGTTCACGGCGCGGATACCCGACGGTCCGCAGCTGCGTACGCTCGCCGGTCTGCGGGCGGCGGCGCGGGCCCAGGAGCGCGAGTGGGCCGAGGCGCACGACACCCTGTTCGCGGGTGAGCTGCTGGACAGTTCGTACGCCTTCGACCGGGTGTACCGGATGGGTTCGTTCACGCTGTGGCGGTTCCTGCCGCCGTTCCGGCCCGGCGGGGCCGGGCAGCACATCGGTGAGACGATCACCGATCACAAGGGGCAGGTCGCGTACCTGAAGACGTTCCGGCTGTCCGAGGCTCAGATCAGGCGCGGTCATCTGCTGCACCGGCTCGCCGACGCGGACTGGCGGCTCGCGGGGGCGGCGCGGGCGCTGGGGACCACCGAGGAGGAAGTGGTGCGGCGGATCCGCGCGGCCGGCTTCGAGTCGCTGCTCAGGGCCCGCGCCTGAGACCGGCCACGTGCGCGAAACCTCGGTAACACGGGGTTCACATCCGGGCAACGGACGGGAAATCGCGTCTTGCGAGGCTGCGCTGCACAGACCGGACCGCAGCACCGCAGGACCCGCAAAGGATGGCTTCCGTGACGTTCAAGGCTGAGTACATCTGGATCGACGGCACCGAGCCGACCGCCAAGCTCCGCTCCAAGACGAAGATCATGGCCGGGGCCCCCGCGCAGGACGTGGCGGAGCTGCCGATCTGGGGCTTCGACGGTTCGAGCACCAGCCAGGCCGAGGGCCACGCCTCCGACCGGGTGCTGAAGCCGGTCTTCTCCTGCCCGGACCCGATCCGTGGCGGCGACGACATCCTGGTGCTGTGCGAGGTCTTCGACATAGACATGACGCCGCACGCGTCCAACACCCGTGCCGCGCTGCGCCCGGTGGCCGAGCGGTTCGAGGGCCAGCAGCCGGTCTTCGGCATCGAGCAGGAGTACACCTTCTTCGACGGCCACCGGCCGCTCGGCTTCCCCGAGGGCGGCTTCCCGGCCGCGCAGGGCGGCTACTACTGCGGCGTCGGTGCCGACGAGATCTTCGGCCGCGAGATCGTCGAGAAGCACCTCGACAACTGCCTGAAGGCGGGGCTCGGCATCTGCGGCATCAACGCCGAGGTCATGCCCGGCCAGTGGGAGTTCCAGGTCGGCCCGCTGTCCCCGCTGGAGGTCTCCGACCAGCTGTGGGTCGCCCGCTGGCTGCTGTACCGCACCGCCGAGGACTTCAACGTCTCCGCGACTCTCGACCCGAAGCCGGTCAAGGGGGACTGGAACGGCGCGGGCGCGCACACCAACTTCTCCACCAAGGCGATGCGCGAGGGATCTGAGGGCTATGCCGCGATCATCACCGCGTGCGAGTCGCTGGGCGAGGGCTCCAAGCCGATGGACCACGTCAAGAACTACGGCGCGGGCATCGACGACCGGCTGACCGGTCTGCACGAGACCGCCCCGTGGAACGAGTACAGCTACGGCGTCTCCGACCGCGGTGCCTCGGTCCGCATCCCGTGGCAGGTCGAGCGGGACCGCAAGGGCTACATCGAGGACCGCCGCCCGAACGCCAACGTCGACCCGTACGTCGTCACCCGCCTGATCGTCGACACCTGCTGCACCGCACTGGAGAAGGCCGACCAGGTCTGATCCACGGCCCCAGGGGCGCCCATCCGGCCGGGTGGGCGCCCCCTTCGCTGCCCCGGTCCGTTGTCAGTGGCCCGTGTCAGGGTCGGCTCATGCTCGACATCAAGGTGGAGACCGAGAACTTTGAGACGCACACCCAAATTTCGGACCGGGCGCTGAGCGATCTGGTGCACCGGATCGGCATGAAGGGTGACCGTTTCCTGGTCGTGCAGCGCGTGCCCGACCTCCCCGGGACCTTCGTGCAGGTCTGGTTCGACCACGGTGACGGGTACCAGCTGGAGCGCCGCTCCGGTGGTGCCGCCACGCATTTGCGGACGATGGTCGACGCGCCGGAGCGGGTCGCCGAGCTGATGACCCGCTGGGCGCGCCAGGAGCCGGAGTGGGACGCGGGTGTGGAGTGGGAGCGCGCCGACGTGCCGGAGGAGGAGCCGGTGCCGGAGCTTCCGGCGGAGATCCAGCAGACGCTGGAGGAACGAATACGGGTACTGCTCCGCTGCGGATACGGGACGGTCCAGGAACTCTCCCGAACGGCCGAGGACCACCTGGTGAAGGACGGCGTGCGTCCGGTGACCCGTGCGCAGGCGCGGCAGCTGGTGGAGCGGCTGTGGCTGGAGCGGGTTGAGGAGCAGCGGCAGTGGTCGGACGTGACCGACGCGGACCGGCTGACGCGGGCGTTCGCCCGGCTGGACGGGGACGGAATCACGGCGAGGGAGCATTTCACCTGCTGCCGGTCGTGCGGTATGTCCGAGATCTGGGGCTCCGGGCGGGAGGATGCGCGCGGCTTCGTCTTCTTCCACATGCAGTGCACCGAGAGCGCCGTGTCGGGGCACGGCCTCTCGCTGTACTACGGCGGGTTCGACGAGGAGTCGGACACCACCGCCGCCGTGGGCCGGGAGGTCGTGGAGGCGCTCGGCGACGCGGGGCTGGCGGTGGAGTGGAGCGGTTCGCCGGACAAGGCGATCGAGCTGACCGGCCTGGACTGGCGCAAGCGGCTGGTGGGTTGAGAGGGGTGCGGGGGCAGGGCCGGTGCGGGTGGGGCCCGGTCCGTAGCGGCGGTTCGAGGTGAGGAACGTAACGCAAAGGGTCCGGATCGACGGGTGGGAGAGGTCTGCTGCGGCGTCCGGTTCTCTGGTTCAATGGGTGCATGGTCGGCTTCCAGCACACCTCGACAGGTCGCAGCGACCTCGAACCGTTCTGGCCTTCCCGTCAGCACCATGACTTCGACCGGGTGTGTTGTCGCGCGTTGAACGCGCAGGCCCTCTAAAGCCGCTCACCCCGGCCTTCGGCCCGCGCGCAAGCAAGTCCGTCCACCGACGACTCCTTCGCGCGAAAGAGCTGACCCTCATGGCGAACACCCGTACCTTCTCCGCCTCGGCCGGTGCCACCTCAGCGCCCTCGGCGACCGCTGCGGCCACCACCTCCGCCCGCCCCCTCTCCCCCAACCGGCACCGGCTGCGTGCCGTCGACCCCGACGAGGCCGTCCGGCTGGCCGATGTGGCCGAGTTCCTGCCGCCGGGTGCCACCTGGCTGCCCGCACCCCAGCACACCGTTCCGGCGCTGCCGGGCCGGCCGCCGATGGTCGGCTACCTGGTGCTCGTACCGGCCGACCAGCAGCCCGCCGTCGCCGCGGCCACCGCCGCGGCCGCCCAGTTGGTGGTGCCGTCGCCGGTGCCGGACGCGGCCGCGGGGCCGGTGCTCATCGACCCCGTACAGCGCACCGCCGCGGTGGACGGGACCACGCTCGACCTCACCTACCTGGAGTTCGAGCTGCTCGCCCACCTGGTCGCGCATCCGCACCGGGTGCACACCCGCGACCAGTTGGTGACCACGGTCTGGGGCTACGGGCACGTGGGCGACGGGCGCACCGTCGATGTCCACATCGCCCGGCTGCGCCGCAAGCTGGGCGCCGAGCACCGCCGTTCGATCCAGACGGTGCGACGCGTCGGGTACAAGTACACGCCCTGACATGTCGAAGGCATGAGGAACGGCCCTGATCCGGTGTACGTACCGGACCAGGGCCGTTCCATGCACCGGGCCGCCCGTGCCCCGCCGGGTCAGCCGCGCCGCCCGTTCACCGCCGGCTCCCGCTCCGGCTCCTCGTGTTCCAGGCTCGGCAGGCGGGACAGGGCGTGCGGGGTGCGCCAGTTCCGCTCGCCCAGCAGCGCCATCACGGAGGGCAGCAGGACCATCCGTACGACCGTGGCGTCCAGCAGCACCGCGACGGCGAGGCCGACGCCCATCTGCTGCATGTCCTGCATGGACAGCGTCCCGAAGACCGCGAAGACCGCGACCATGATCGCGGCGGCACCGGTCACCGCGCCGGCCGTGCGTCGGACGCCCTCGTCGATCGCGGCCCGGGTGGTCAGCCCCCGGTCGCGGGCCTCGCGGATCCGGGAGACCACGAACACGTGGTAGTCCATGGAGAGCCCGAACAGGACGACCAGGACGAAGAGCGGCATCCAGGCCTCGATCGCGCCGACCCCCTCCGAGCCGATCAGCGAAGCCCCCCAGCCGTGCTGGAAGACGGCGACCATCACCCCGTAGGCCGCGGCCACGGAGAGCAGGTTGAGCACGATCGACGTCACGGCGATGACGTACGAGCGGAAGCAGAACAGCATCAGCAGGAAGGTCACCGCCGTGATGAAGGCGAAGACGGGCACGATGCCGCGCTTGAGCTGTTCGTTGAAGTCGACGGAGCCGGCCGTCTCCCCGGTCACGTACACCTGGGCGCCGGTGGCGTCGAACGCGGCGGGCAGCCGCTCCTCGCGGAGTTCGCGGAGCGAGGCCCGGCCGTGCGGGAGCGGTACCTCGATCTCCGCGACGTTCTGCGCCTCGTGGACGGTCACCTCCTCGAAGCCGTCGAACGCCTTGCGCAGCGCGGGGGCCCAGATGTCGTCGGCCTTGACCACCACGCGGGCCGGATCGGGGCCGCCCGGGAAGGTCTCGCTGATCTGCCGGTAGGCGACCGAGAGCTGTGATTGCGAGCCGAACTGCTTCTCCAGGCCGAGCTGTTCGGTCTTCATGCCGATGGCGGGCGCGGCCAGCGCGAGCAGCACGACGACCGCGGCGATCGCGAAGGTCCTCGGCCTGGACAGCACCGGCCTCAGCACCGTGCCGGCGATCCCGCCGGTGCGTGCGCGCCGGCCCCCTCTCCGTCCCAGGAAGGGCACCCGTCCCGCTTCGACGCGGTCGCCCAGCCAGGACAGCAGCGCGGGCAGCACGGTCACCGAGCCCAGCATGGCGACGAGGACCACGATGATGGTGGCGAGCGCGAAGCCCTTGAACAGCATCAGCCCGGACAGGAACATGCCGGCCATCGCGACCATCACGGTGAGCCCGGAGACCAGCACCGCCCGGCCGCTGGTCGCCGCCGCGATCCGCAGCGCCGTCTCCGCGTCGCGTCCCGCCGCCCGCTCGTCGCGCTCGCGCCGCAGATAGAACAGGCAGTAGTCGACGCCGACGGCGAAGCCCATCAGGAACATCACCGAGTACGTGGTCTGGAACAGGTGGAGCTGGTGGCTGGCGAGCGACAGCAGACCGAAGGCGGCCAGGCACGCGGTGAGCGCCAGGCCGACCGGGAGGAGCGCCGCGACGACGGCGCCGAAGGCGACCAGCAGAATGCCCAGGGCCAGGGGTACGGCGGTGAATTCGGCCTTCTTGAAGTCCTCGGAGAGCAGGTCGCCGAGCCATTTCCCGGCGCTGGCCTCGCCGAACTGGTGGATGGTGACGTCGGGGTGGCTGTCCCGGACTCCGTCCACCGCGTCGAGCACGGGCTGCACCCGGTCCGGCGCCGTCGCCGCGTCCCCCTTCAGGTCGAAGGTGATCAGCGCGTCCTTGCCGTCCTCGGAGGGGACCGGCGCCGCCAGGTCCGCCACCTCGCCGGTCCTGCCGAGGGCCGCGGAGAGCTCGCGGGCGGCGCCCTTCCAGTCACCGGCCTTCGCGGCGGACACCATGACCAGCTCGCCCGCGGGCTGTCCGAGACCGGCGTCGTCGAGGATCTGCTCGGCGCGTGCCGAATCACCCGCACCGTTCTCCGAGTCGGACATCTCCACCATCCCGGACGCTCCGCCGATGCCCGTGGCGAGCACGACGAAGAGCAGCCAGCCGAGAATGGCGGTCTTGCGGTGGTGCGCGCTCCACACACCGATGCGTGCCGCGAGGTTGCGCCTCATGGCGTGTTCGCCCCCAGAAGTCAGTTGTAGCCGCAGTGCGGCGGCGCCGGATGCGGCGCCGCCGTCGGATGCCGATGAATCTAGGAACGCGGGGCTGCCCGCCCCAGCCGCCGAAGCCCCCTCCCCGGGAGCCGTAGGGCGAGGTCGGCGGGGTGGTGCTGGGTACACCCCGCCCGGGTGGCGAAACGGCTGACGCCCGGCGGCGCCCCCGGGTGAGACTGTCTGCGGAGCGGGTCCGGCAGGAGGGCCCGACGAGGGGGGACGGATCGGGATGAACATGATGCGGAGACGGATAAGGGCCGCGATGCTGGCCGCGGGGCGCGGACTCGTGCTGTCGGTCGCGAGCCTGGCCACTTCGATCACGCTCTTCGTCCTGGCCGTGGTCTCGATCGTCTTCATCGTGCTGGGCGTCGGCCTGTTCACCACCCCCTACGTGCTGGAGCTGGTCCGCGAGCACGCCAACCGGCGCCGGCTGCTCGCGGCCACCTGGTACGACATCCGCATACCGGTCCCGTACCGCCCCTTCCCGAAGGAACTGCGTACCGGGTTCACCGGTCGGGTGGAGCGGACCACGCTGATGCTGAAGGACCCGGCGACCTGGCGCGACATCCGGTGGCTGCTGGTCGACATGACGGCCGGCTATGTCGTGGCGACGCTGGCCGCCGGGCTGCTCATCTACCCGGTGGAGGGTGTCGTGCTGGCGGCCGGGCTGTGGCGGGTCTTCACCGACGACCGCTACTGGTACGGCTTCGTCCCGGTCAGCAGTCAGGCGACGGGGCTGGCCGCCGCGGCGCTCGGTGCGGCGCTGTTCGCGACCGGGGTGCTGGTCAGCGAGCGGCTGCTGCGGCTGCACTTCGTGATCGCCCGCGCGATGCTGGCCCCCACCCCGGAGGAGGACCTGGCCCGGCGCATCGACCGGCTGACCGAGACCCGGCACGAGGCGGTGGACACTGCGGCCTCGGAACTGCGGCGTATCGAGCGCGATCTGCACGACGGCGCGCAGGCCCGGCTGGTCGCGATGGGCATGAGTCTGGGCGCCGTGGAGGCGCTGATCGAGAAGGACCCGGCGCAGGCGAAGAAGCTCCTGGCCATGGCCCGGGAGTCGTCGGCCGAGGCGCTCACCGAGCTGCGAGACCTGGTCCGGGGTATTCACCCGCCGGTCCTGGCCGAGCGCGGACTCGGGGACGCGGTCCGGGCGTTGGCGCTGCGGATGCCCTTCGCGTCGGAGGTCGACGTGGCGCTGGGCGGCCGGATGGACGCCGCGGTCGAGTCGGCGGCGTACTTCGCGGTGAGCGAGACGCTGACGAATGCCGCCAAGCATGCGGGGGCGGACCGCGTCTGGGTGGACATCCACCACGAGAACGCCACGCTGCGGGTCTCCGTCACCGACAACGGCCGGGGCGGTGCGACGGTCGGCGGCGGCTCCGGGCTGAGCGGGATCGAACGCCGGCTCGGTACATTCGACGGCATCATGGCCGTCAGCAGCCCTGCGGGCGGTCCCACCATGGTGACCATGGAGATCCCTTGCGAGTTGTCCTAGCCGAAGATCTCTTCCTGCTGCGCGACGGTCTGGTCCGCCTGTTGGAGGCGTACGACTTCGAGATCGCCGCAGCCGTCGAGAGCGGGCCCGAACTGACCCGCGCCTTCGCCGAGTCGGAGCCGGACGTCGCGGTCGTCGATGTCCGGCTGCCGCCGTCGCACACGGACGAGGGCCTGCAGTGCGCGCTGGCGGCCCGGCGGGCCAAGCCCGGGCTGCCGGTGCTCGTGCTCTCCCAGCACGTGGAACAGCTGTACGCGCGCGAGCTGCTGGCGGACGGCAACGGCGGCATCGGCTATCTGCTCAAGGACCGGGTCTTCGACGCCGAGCAGTTCGTCGACGCGGTGCGCAGGGTCGCGGCGGGCGGCACCGCGATGGATCCGCAGGTGATCTCGCAGTTGCTGTCGCGGCGCTCGCAGGACAAGCCGATGGGCATGCTCACCCCGCGCGAGCTGGAGGTCATGGAGCTGATGGCGCAGGGCCGTTCGAACGCGGCGATCGCCTCGCAGATGGTGATCACGGAGCGGGCGGTGGCCAAGCACACCTCGAACATCTTCGGGAAGCTCTCCCTGCCGCCGTCCGACGACGACAACCGCCGCGTCCTCGCGGTGCTCGCCTATCTCGACCGGGGCTGAACGGCGGACGGCCGTGCGACCCCGGCCGCGGGGTCGCACGGCCACCGGGTCACGGCGTGGTGCTCAGGTGCAGCGTCGTCGCCCCGAGGTGCGGTGTCGCCCGGGATTCCAGCACCTTCACCCGTACCGAAATGGCGGTGACGGGCGTGGCCAGGGACAGGATGCGCTGGTGGCCGATGGTCGTGCCCTCGGCGATCCGCTGCCAGCTCCCGCCGACGCGGGCCTCGACGGCGAACTTCTCCACCCGCTGCCCGTGCCGGATGTCCTCGCGCACGGCGATCCGGTCGAAGGTGTACGGGGCGGGGCCCTGCCTGCGTACGTCGGTGCCGTAGACCCGGCGTACGTCGGAGCCGAGGGCGGTCAGTGCGGCAACGTCGGTGTCGTCGATCCGGCCGTCCTTGTTCGGCGGGACGTGACCCGCCCCAGTCGCCTCAGTCGTTGAACCAGCCCGGCACATCGAGCCGGAACGCACCCTCGGGCACCATCGCGCGCAGATCCGCCTCCATCGCGCGCACCCGGTCCGCGCCGAGAGCCTCGACCCAGCGGGCGCGCAGCCGGTCGAACCCCTCGGCGGACCTGACCAAGACATCCACGCCCCGTGCCGTCAGCCGGACCAGCTTGCGGCGGCCGTCGCGGGGGTCGTCGACGCGCTCCACGTATCCGAGCCCTTCGAGCTTCTCCACGGTCTTGCCGGCGGCCTGCTTGGAGACCCCGAGCCGGCGGCCCATCTCGCTGGCGGTCGCCCCGTCGCGGCCGACGGCCTGGAGCGCGTAGCCGTACGCGGGGCGGACGTCGGGGTACCCCTGTTCGGCCAGCTCACGATGCAACTCGTCGATGATCGAACGGAATCCGGCGAACAGCAGCAGGGGCAGCTCGAAGCCCGCCGCGCCCCGCCCGGACGCCTCCGCCCGGCGCTCAGCCATTGTGAAACTCGACAACCCGGTTTACCTTTTCGTCAATCACGTTGTCGATTTTAGCCCGAGCGGCCACCAGGAGAGATCAGCCATGCCCATATCCGCGTTCCCCGACCACACCCTCGAATCCGCCCCGGCCGCCGCCCGCCGCACCATGGCGGCGGTGACGGCGAAGCAGGGCTATCTACCCTCCGCTGTCGCCCGGCTCGCCACCTCGCCGGAGCTGCTCGACAGCTTCCTGAAGGCGAGTGCCGCCTTCGAGTCCACCACCCTCGACCCGCTCTCCCGCGAGGTCCTGATCATGACGATGGCGACCGGCAACGACTGCCACGTCTGCGTGGCGATGCACACCGCGAAGCTCACCGCACTCGGCGCGGGCCCCGAGGTGGTCGCGGCCCTGCGCGAGCGGCGGGCCCTGCCGGACGAACGGCTGCAGGCGGTACGGGTGTTCACCCTCGCCGTGATCGCGACGGCCGGCGCCGTGGACGACGCGACGCTCCAGGCGTTCCAGGCGCACGGATACACCGCCCGCAACGCGCTGGAGGTCGTCCTCGGCATCGGTACCTACACGATGTCGACGCTGGCCAACCGGATGACCGGGGCACCGGTCGACCCCCAGCTCGCCGCCTTCGCCTGACGGTGGGGCGACCGGCCGCCCCACCGCCAGCGCCGAACGGCTGGATCGGCACAAACCGCCGTACGCCCCGTTGCCCGCCCCCTCACCCGTCATTAACGTGCGCACCGCACACACCTGTTGTCGCATGCACCACCATGAACAACACCGAGGAGTGCGGATCATGACGGAGACCTCCCTGCCCTTCAGCTCCTCCCGGCCGACCAGACGCACGCTGCTGGGCACCGCCGGAGCCATCGGCGCCGCCGCCGCGTTCGGGGCCGCCGCCCCCGCGCACGCCACCGCTTCCCCGGCCGCTCCGGCCGCTCCGGCCGCTCCGGCCGCTCCGGCCCGGGATCTCGCGCCCGCGTACGAAGCGCTCGGCCGTCTGCTGCCGGACCACGCCGGGCAGTTCCGGCTCGGCGCCCTTCCCAGGAGCGAAGGCGCCCCCGACCGCTTCCGGGTCACCGGCACCACCGGGCGGATCGAGATCGCCGCCACCACCGCGGCCGCCGCGCTGACGGGGGCGCACTGGTACCTCAAGTACACCTGCGACGCCGTGATCTCGTGGTCCGGCAGCCGTACCGCACTGCCTCGCCGACTGCCCGCTCCCCGTACCCCCGTCGAGCGCTCCGCGACCGTCCCCCACCGGTTCGCCCTCAACGACACCCACGACGGCTACACCGCCCCGTACGCCGACTGGCCGCGCTGGGAGCGGATGCTCGATGTCCTGGCCCTGCACGGCTGCAACGAGGTCCTGGTCACCGCCGGCCAGGAGGCCGTCTACCACCGGCTGCTCCAGGACTTCGGCTACAGCGACACCGAGGCCCGCACCTGGCTGCCCGCACCGTCCCACCAGCCGTGGTGGCTGCTCCAGAACATGAGCGGATACGGCGGCCCGCTCGGCCCCGAACTGATCGCCCGCCGCGCCGAGCTGGGCCGGCGCATCGCCGACCGGCTGCGGGAACTGGGCATGGCGCCGGTGTTCCCCGGCTACTTCGGTACCGTCCCGGACGGCTTCGCGAACCGCAATCCGGGGACCCGCACCGTCCCTCAGGGCACCTGGAACGGGCTGCGCCGGCCCGACTGGCTCGATCCCCGCACCCCCGTCTTCGCCGAGGCGGCCGCCGCCTTCTACCGGCACCAGGAGCAACTGTTCGGCCCGGCCGACCACTTCAAGATGGATCTGCTGCACGAGGGCGGCAGCGCCGGTGACGTGCCGGTGCCGGACGCCGCCCGCGCCGTCGAGTCGGCCCTGCGGACCGCGCACCCCGGCGCGACCTGGGTGATCCTCGGCTGGCAGGCCAATCCCCGGCCCGCGATGCTGGAGGCGATCGACACCGGCCGGCTGCTGATCGTCGACGGCCTCTCCGATCTCGACACCGTCACCGACCGGGAGAAGGACTGGGGCGGAGCCCCGTACGCTTTCGGCACCATCCCGAACTTCGGCGGCCGTACGACGATCGGCGCCAACACCGACCGCTGGACGGAGAAGTTCACGGCCTGGCGCGACAAGCCGGGCAGCGCCCTGACCGGCACGGCCTACATGCCGGAGGCGACCGAGCGCGATCCGGCGGCGTTCGAGCTGTTCAGCGAGCTGGCCTGGCGCAGCGAGAAGGTGGACCGGGAGGCGTGGTTCCGGGCGTACCCGAGGTTCCGCTACGGCGGCCGCGACCGTTCGGCGGAGGCGGCGTTCGCCGCGCTGGCCGCCACGGCGTACCGGCTGACCAGCACCGACGGCCGCCCCGTCGACTCGCTCTTCTCCCGCAGGCCGAGCATCACCGCCTCCGTCAACACCTCCTTCGACCCGGCCGGTCTCGACCGGGCGTTCGCGGCGCTCCTCGGCGTACGCCCGTCGCTGCGCGACTCGGACACCTACCGCTACGACCTCACCGATCTGGCCCGGCAGGCGCTCGCCGACCGCTCCCGGACCCTGCTGCCGCAGCTGCGGGCCGCCCAGGCCGACAAGGACGTGGCCCGGTTCCGGGTGCTCGCCGCGCTCTGGCTGAAGCTGATGCGGCTGACGGACACGGTGTCGGGCTGCCACCGGGCCTTCCTGCTGGGGCCGTGGCTGGAGGACGCCAAACGGCTGGCGACGAGCCCGGCAGAGGCAGCGCGGCTGGAGTGGACGGCCCGCACGCTGATCACCACCTGGGCGGACCGGACGGCCGCCGACAACCTCAGCAACTACGCCAACCGCGACTGGCACGGGCTGATGGGCGAGGTCCATCTCCCGCAGTGGCAGGCGTACTTGGACGAGCTGACCGACGCGCTCACGGAGGGCCGGGCGGCGAAGGCGTTCGACTGGTACCCGGGCGAGGAGGAGTGGACCCGGCGGACCGACGTCCATCCGGTACGGGCGACGGGCGATGCCCACCGCACGGCGCGGCGGGTCTTCGAGACCCTGTCCACTGCCCCGTACCAGGGCACCGTCACGGTCTCGGCCGATCCGGTGACGTTCGCCCCGGGCAGCACCGGCACGGTGACGGCCGCCTTCCGCAACCTGAACGGCCTGCGGTCCACCGGCCGGGTCGACTTCGCGCTCACCGGCCTGGACTCCACCGCGACGGACGGCACCTCCCTCGACGAGGTCGCGGCGGGCGGCTCCGGTTCGGTGGACTGGCGGGTCACCGCCCCGTCCGAGCCGCTGACCGCGCCACTGGTGCCGATGCCGTACGAGCTGGGCACCGCGTACGGGCCGAGCGGCGAGGACCGGGTGACCGATCTGCGGCGCGGCGCGGTGTACCTGGCGGCGCCGCTGGGGCCGGGCTGGCGCACGTACACGTCGAACGCGGCGGTCTTCGGGGAGCTGGACGGGCGGTTCGCGATCAACGGGGCGGGCCAGGACCTGTGGAAGGGCACCAGCCAGTTCGGCACCGCGTACCGGGAGGGGGCGTGGACCGACGGCGCGGAGGTGATCGTCAGGGTCGGCGCGCAGGAGAACACCGGGGGCTGGGCGCGTTCGGGGCTCGTGGTACGCAACGGCCTCGCGGCGCCGGGTTCTGCGGGTTTCCTGAATCTGGCGGTGACGCCGTCCAACGGTGTGGTCCTCTCGTACGACACGAACGGCGACGGCACCCTGGACACCTACCGGCGGATCACCGGGATCAAGGCCCCGGTACTGCTCCGGCTGACCCGGGCCGGGCACGGATGCACGGGCTCCTGTTCCGCCGACGGCGGGGCGAGCTGGCGGACGGTGGGCACGGTCGCCGTGCCGGGGACGGCGCCGGTCCAGGACGTGGGGATCTTCATGACCGCGACGAACGGCGGGAGCGGGCTGCGCGGCACCGTCGGGTTCAGCGGGTGGCAACTGCGGTGAGGCGGCAGCCCGTTGAGCGGGAACGGACGGGCCGGCGTGACCGTCGCACGTTTCGCCCGGCAACGCGCCGAGGACAACCGACCGCCGCGCCGCACCGCGTCGTCCGGACGCACCTGAGCGGCGCGGCGCGGCGGCTACGAGTACACCCTGTGCGGCTTGTCACCGTACGCAGCCGGCCAGGCACCCGGGAGACACGGCCGTCCACGGGCAAGTCCTGACCATGGCCGGGGCGCAGGCAGGCGCCTTCGGAGAGCATCCGCCGACTGCCGTCAGCTGAGCCCGGTCACGCCGACGTCACGCCGCGGTGATGCCCAGCACATGACGATGGCTGATGCAGGCAAGCTCAAACCCGCTTCCACACGCAAGGAATCCACCATGATGAGAAGCATTCGCCAAGGAATTCCCCGCCTGATCGGCGTGTCGAGCTTGGTCGCGGCGATGGCCGGCGGAGTCGGCGCGGTCGGCGCGACAAGTGCTACAGCGGCGCCCCAGGCCGTCCCGTCCGTAATCGTCTGCACTCAGTCCCAACCCCCAACCTGCTTCGACACCGGCACTGGAAACGTGCTCCAGCAGGGCGCACAGACCGGTGGCACTGGAAACGTCCTCCAGCAGGGCGCACAGACCGGACGAGGCACCGGCAACGTCCTCCAGCAGGGCGCACAGACCGGACGAGGCACCGGCAACGTCCTCCAGCAAGGCGCACAGACCGGACGAGGCACCGGCAACGTCCTCCAGCAAGGCGCACAGACCGGACGAGGCACCGGCAACGTCCTCCAGCAAGGCGCACAGAC
>NZ_JBIWKI010000069.1:0-22359 GCF_044765565.1 Streptomyces sp. NPDC102437
GCCCTGCCTTCATGCCCGCTGCCAGCCGCGATCACCCGATCGAGACTCCCGTTCGACGCCCAATCCTCAAGGTCGGAACGACAACAGCTTCTAAGGTTCGTGGGCCTGCGTGTGCGGATTGCGTAGTTCTACGGATGTCTCCGGCGTTCGTCCCGGGAAGAGTTGGCTTCGCGTCGCGCTGACGGCAGCGGCACAGCCGGCAACGGCGGCGTCGCCGTCCGGCTCGGCGCACTCATGATGGAACGGCAGCCGCCCCGAACAATCCCAAGGAACAGCCAAGATGATCAGAGATGACCTGCTCAAGGGACCGGTCGGTGAGTCGGCCGCCGCCGCGCTGGCCCGCCTGAAGGAGTTCAACGACGCTCTGCGGGACCAGACGGACTGGATCTACCACGTCGACTACCAGGCAGCGGGCCTCCACGGCCTGGCGGAGGCCGAGCGCGGGCTCGGCATCCGCCTGCCGCCCAGCTATATGAGGCTGCTGTCCGACCACGGCCTGCCGTACATCGGATACGGGAAGAACAGCAAGCCGGACCCGCTGCTGTTCGAACCGCGGCAGCTGCGCCCCGGGGATCACTGCGTCTACGACCCTGAAGACCTCCTCCATGTGCCTGCCGAGGAACTCGACGCGGTCATGGACAGGCTCCGGGCATCAGCGGCATTCCAGCAGACGGACTCCGGGGCCTACAACTACGCCATGTTCCGCACCGACCTGGTGAACGAGGACGGCGAGATGCCGGTGAGCCTCTACTTGCACGACGAGGTGTACGAGGATCCAGAAGGCTTCGTAACATTCGACCAGTACATCTCTGCGTTTGTCGATGAGAGCAATGCGGGCCAAGCGGAAGACTACGCCTGATTAGCCATCCGTTTCCCGGGCGACGAGGGCGACCTGCTACGGACGTACCCGGCGAAGCTACTGGGCCGAGTGTCGCGAGAATTGACGGAGGACCACGGCATGACCTTGCGGCGCAGCGATCCCAGGCCGCCCGAGGCGTGGTGGTCCGAGACCGATCGCGAGTGGGTGCTCGGCGACAGGGACGAGGAGGGCCGGCTTACCGGGTGGGTCCGTTACTGGGACGTGGACGGCAGGTTCATCTGCGAGTCCGAGCTTGTGGCGGGCCGGCCGCACGGGGTCTTCCGGCGCTTCGACCACCCCGGTGGTGAGCTGTCGCAGGAGGGCCGGTACGTAGACGGCCGGATCGACGGCGTACGGCGCATTCACCGCCCGAGCACCCCGGTGGCGGAACCGCCGGGTCAGGGGTACGGCACGGGCGGGCCGTGGAGGGACGCGGCGGAGTCCGTGCGCGTCTATGAGTGCGTGTACGACGGCGGCGACCTGATCCAACATCGGCTTCGCCGCCTAGAGCGTCTCTGTGTGGCGTTCTGAGCGCCTGTCAGCAACGGGTCGGGGACGGCTGGCGTTCGCGGACCAGAAGGGCGTACGGCCCTGTCGGCCGCAACATCCGGGGCCGTCACTGCGACACGACAGTGAAACACTGTCCGCGTTTCGCCTCTGACCTGCGGTGACGCCGTCAGCACTGCCCACTCCAGTGCCAGCACTGCTCCCCGTTCTTGCGAAATTTCGACGTTCTGCGGCGGGCGCCAGCTTCGGGTGGTGAGGATGGCCGTACCGGCACGCTCGACCCCGAAGGATGACGCCATGACTGACTACAAAGTGACCCCGGACGAGACACGCCAGATCGCGGAGGCGTTCCTGAAGGTGAACCCGTCCCTGAAGCCTCAGTGGGGGAACGAGACCGACTTGGGCCCGAGGGTCTTCGCTTTCGATGGCGTCCCCGAGTACGAGGAGTTCCGTGACCCGGGTTCTCCGGCGTGGGTCGTGCGGTTCGAAGATCCGATGGGTCGCAAGCACTACGTGGACCACGAGGCAGTCCTCAAAGGCCTGAGCGTGTCCGTGTACGAGGACGACGCGATCGAGTCGACCTATATCTCCACGTGGGTGATGCTGCAGACGGTCGAGGAGCGAAAACTGAGGCCGCTCCCCGCATGGGGGCCTTCCCGGATCGTGCAGCTCGGGCTGTTCTCAGGCGCCGCTGTCCGGTACCCGTACGAGGGGCATTCGCTGCTCAACGGCGGGCCGGAAGAGCGTCTGAAGTTCCTGGCGCCGCCCAAGGACACCGGCACCGACACGGCCGTGTGACAGCCGGGCTGGGCCGGGCTGGGCCGCACGAACCCGGCACGGCCGGGGCAGGGGCGGTGGGGTGGTTCATGCCGGACGTCTGTACGCCTCTCAGCCGCCTCGGGTTTTGCCCCGACCCATCGATACTTCTATGGCTGACCACTTGGAGAGAACATGACTAGCCACGAGCTCAACACCGGGCTGTCGGACTTCGACGCCTTGGCAGGTCCCATCCCGCGAGGCCGGGTCACTCTCGTCGCCGCCCGTTCTTCCGCCGGCGCGAGCGCCTTCGCTCTGACCGTGGCCCGCCATAACGACGAGACCGGCCACCATGTCGCGATCGCAAGCTTCCAATGCGTGGCCGATGAACTCATGAGCGACTACGTCGCAGCCACCACCTCGGTCAACACCAACCGCCCGCTCACGATCAACAAAGGCCGCCGCGCCCGCATCGAGCGCGCCCGCACCACGATCGAACAGTCCCGGCTGTGGATGTGGGATCCCAGGGGCAACTGCTCCCTGGAGAACCTGACCAAGCAGATGGCCGACCTGTCCGACCTCGATCTGCTCATCCTGGACAGCTACCACCTGGCCACACACGGCGAACTTGTCCCTGGGGCCACCTTCACCACACTTCGGAACCTCGCACGCGAACGGAACATCGGCCTGCTGGTTACCGCCCACCTGGACCTGCCGGCAGACGGCTCCGAGACCGACCTCCCCGCGATCACCGAACTGGGCTTCCTGAGCACCCCCGTGGCAGCAGCCGAGACGGTCATGCTCCTGCACCGGCCCGACCGCAACGGCACCGTCCCGCAGCGGCGCGGCGAAGTCGACCTCATCGCGGCCCGAGGCTGGGACGCCGCCGGCAGCGCAACCGTGCGATTCGAGCCGGAGTACCACCGGTTCGTCGACCTGCCCAACACCTGACCGACCGCGGCCGCCGCGCCCGTGCCTCCAGGTCGAGTTCGCCGAACTCGACTACTCGTGATGCCGGGCGGCCGGCGGAAACGCGGACCGTGGATTGTCAGTGGGGAGCGGTAAGGTGCCTCCGCTCGTCGAGCGTGGTGTAGCCGTGGTGTGCGCAGCAAGTGGTGACGACGACGGCGCTAACGTGTCGAAGTCACCTCCCAGGCTCCCAGATGCCTCGCCTTGAACGATTCGTTCGGAGTGCGGGCCGGTCACGGCCTCGCGCGTGAGGGACGACCTTGAGTTCTGCGGCTTTCCTTGCCCAACCAGCATCCGTCGCATGGCGGGCAGGTGTTCTCAGCCATTGCATGCAGGGAACCGGGCAGTCTTCTCGGCGAGTGGCATGTCGTCGTGCGAGGGGCCTGATGATCTGCGACAGCGCCGTGTCCAGGGCGCCTGCGCATCGTCCACTGGAGGTAGACCCGTGCACGGCACCATCACTCTTGACGACGACCCCGATCTCGCTCACCTGGTCGACCTCATCGACATCCTTCCGCACCCGGACGTGTCGGGCTTCTGGGGCGACGGCGACCACAGCATCGGGTCCAAGATCGGGTACAGGCTCAAGGAAATTCTCAACGGCAGCGGGCGCGCGGCCGATGTCGACTACCTCGCCGTCTACGTCCTCAAGTACCTCGGACGAGGCAACAAGCACGTCTCTGAGGAACAGATCACGCCCCATCTGACCGGGGTCGGTGACCTGCCCGCTGCTGGCCACGCCTGGGTGGAGGACGCCACACGCACCGCATGGATCCTGGTTCACCGATATAGCCTCCCGAGCTGGCGCGGTACCAGCTCACCGGGCCAGGCCTGGACCGAAGGCTGAAACAGCGCGGCTGCGGGCCGCCCAGCCCGTTGCCCCTGGCCGTCCGCCTGCCCTGGGACAGCCTGTGAGCCAGCGCCGGGTATAGCGCGATGAGTTGGGATGGAAAGGGTGGGGTTCGTGCGGGGTGACAGGCGTCAGATCCAGACGGCGGTCCTGGGCAGTGCGGAGTCGGAGGAGCCGCTGATGCTGCCGCTGGAGGCGATCGAGCTGGACGCCTTCCGCCGCCGGCACGAACACGACACGTTCTGGTGCGGGCTCCTGCTCGGCGGCTGCGGCGGTCAGCTGACGACGAAGCTCTACACCGACCGCGTGTGCCACTTCGCCCACCACCCGGGCCCGGACGGACTGCCGCACGTCTGCGGACGCCGCGCCCGCGGCGTGGACAGCGCAGACCACCTCTATGTGCGGTCGGCGGCCGCGGCCTGGCTTGCAGGTCGCGGGGAGCAGGCCACCGTCGAGTACACCCGCGCCGAAGGGGCACCACTTGGCTCTGTCGTAGATGTGCGCTGGCGGCATGGTGCTCTGCGGGTGCATCTGGACCAGGCGGTAGCGCCGGTGTGGGACGACGACGTGGAGCCGGTCCTTGGGACGATGGTGCCGGTCGACCGCGACACGCTGATCCGCCGCTGGTACGTGCACCGGATCCGCCTGGACAGCGTGGGCACCGCGCGCCACGTCCAGATCGGGACCGAGGCGTTCGCCAGGCCGATCGAATGGTTCGCTCTGGACGAGTGCGAGATGACGGGGCGCGGATTGTCGACGCCGGCGGTTGAGAAGATCGTTCAGGCCCGCAACGCGCCGCGTCCGTCACTGTGGTCGCCCGGCAAGGTAAGAAAGGTGCCGGAGCCGGAGGCGCGCGCCCGGTCCCTGCTGCGCCGGCTGGTGTATGCGCGTCGGATCGAGTCCGTTTCCCTGGCGAAGCAGGTGTGCGAGGAGATCGAGGGTCTGACCGGTGCGGAGGGGGAACTCCAGGGGCAGCTCGAGGCTGCCGTACGCCACGCGAGGGTCTGGCTGGTCGAGCAGAACGAGGAGCGCCACAGGCTCTTCGGCAACCTGAAGAGGGCGGTAGCTGAGCAGCGCCCTGGGCGGGTGCGCAGGCTTCTGATTCGCGTCAACGCGACTGCTGCGGAGGATCGCACGGAGGCCGAGTCCGCCGTCTGCGAGCGGGCGATCAAGTACTTCGAGGGCCTGGACGACCTCACGCGGGACGCGGTCGAAGCGGAAGCTGCCACTGAGAAGGAAGCAAAGAAGGCTGCCGCTCGCGTCCGCAGTGCCCTCCCTCGCCTTCGCGGGTACGACGCGTACACGTTCGATTTGCGCCCTCAGGTGGAGGAGTTTTTGCGGTCCGCGGCCCTGGCCGGAGAGCTGCTGAAGCGTGGTGAAGCGCGGCGTGTGGAGGTCTGGAAGAAGCGTGCGGCGCTGGGGCCGCAGGAGCAGCTGCGCGTGGCGCGGCGGCACTGGATCCAGCGGAGCTGTCCGCGCTGCAACGCGGAGCAGGGCAAGAACTGTGTGCTGGTCGAGGGGCCCAACAGTGGGAAGGCGCGAAAGGATGGCCACAATGAGCGGCTGCGGCTGATCGTGGATGAGCGGAAGGCCGCACAGAGGATGGCCCGGCAACAGAAGAGGTGATCACCCCGGAAGTCAGCCGAGGGCCTCTCTGAGCTGCTGTCAGCCGCCTCGGGTTTTCCCAGTCCGGGGCGGCTGGCGATTGCGGCGAAGGGAGGCGTACAGGCGGCCTGCTGGTGACCGCCCACCTGGACCTGCCGGCAGACGGCTCCGAGACCAACCCTCTTGTGATCACCGCCCTGAACACTCAGACGGCAGCAGCCGAGACGGTCATGTTCCTGCACCGGCCCGACTGCAAAGGCACCGTCCCGCAGCGGTGCGGTGAAGTTGACCTCATCGCGGTCCGAGGCTGGGACGCCGCTGGCAGCACAACCGAATTGGCTTCCGTGAATGGCCGTAACTTGCTAGTTCGGGCGTGTTGATCGTTTCCACTGGACGACATTGAATTGGTGTTGAGCTGCGCCAATGGATGCGCTCAAATTCGTGTTCGAATATCTGAGTTGGTATGTTTCCAGCCTCGTCTGGAACTGTCCGGAGACGCTGCGCCATTCGTTTTGTCAGTGCCTCGCTTTACCTTGAGTTAAGGGAATCCCAGGGGAGGGCGGCAGGGGTGGCGAACGTTGTCTGGCACGAGAAACTGCGGATCCATCTGGACCTCACGCGCGACGATCTCGGCCATGAAGGGCTGCCGGGATTGTGGGACACGATCTACGCGACTGACCGGTTGTACGCGGCGCGGAGCGTTCCTGTTTCTCAGAGGGGCCTGCAGTGCGGTGGCGTCTGCCAGGAGGCCGGAGTGGTTGCGTGGATGCACCTGCGGTTACGTGCCAACGGTCGACGCGAAGCCGTTCACGAGAAGGCCGAGGACGAAGCCCGTCACACAACTCCGATGAGTGACGAGCACAAGGCCTACCAGGAGCGGATCCTGTTGGCGGCGACGGCCGGCGGATTCGGCGGGGATTGCGAGGTGCGCACTCGGGTTGGCCGCAGCTGGATCCAGACCGACACGCTCGTCGAAGGGGCCGACGGGCGCCGGATCGGCTGGGAGGTGCAGCTCTCGACCGCTGGTGAGCACGGGCCCCGCAGCGTGCGTGCGCGGGCGTCGAAAGCCGCCAAGCACGGGATCGTCCCTGCCTGGCACACCGACCGTGCCGACTACGCACAGCGCAGCGACACCCAGTGGACCCGGAGCAACAACCTCCCCGCCCACGTCATTGCGAAAGCCGGCGATCTGCGCGTCGTCTCCGGATTCCGCGCCCTGGACTTCTGGCACTGCGGCGTCCGAGCTCTCTACCCGTGCCCGAACGGTGCGCGCCGTTGCGGAAAACACCACGTCACACCCAAGCCGCGCGATGTGCTGTTTGACGACCTCGTACGCAAAACTGCGGCTGGCGAGATCGTGCCCATCGAGCACCGAACAGCATCCAAGACGCACCGATTCTGGGTAACCAGCACCGACCGCGACCGACTTGAAGACCTCCGCAGTGACGACACTGTCGTGCCTCCGCTCAGCGACAAGGATGTCCCCGGAGGCGCCAGCGCGAACAGGCCCACCTGCCGTCCTGCGGCCGCAGTCACGGCTCTCGCTCGGCCGGTGGCCACCCCATCAGAGCCGCTCAAGGTGACCATTCCGTGCCAGATGCCACCCATTCCTTCCCTACCAGCTGTGCCGGCCACCGTTCCAGCGCCTTCTCCCGCCCCGACGGCTTCCGGCGTGTCATTCGCATCCAGTATGCGAACATACGTACCCTTTGGTGTGCCGAAAACCTTCCCCTTTCCGCAAGACCTCCTTGACGCCCAGGTCGCCCTCGACGAGACCCGCGCCGCGTCCGAGGAGTACGCCAAGACCCTTCCGTGGTCGGCCGAGCCGATGCCCGGCTGGGAGAGCGACAAGCAGCTCCACAGCACCTACGTGTCCGCGAAGCCGGACAGTCCGGGGTACACGGAGGAGCAGGCCGCAGAGGTTTCCCGCTTCAGGGCCCGGCTGCTGGAGCTCAGCATCACTGTGTCCACACATTCCTTCTGGGATTCCGTCGCCGCCAGCGACCGTGTCGAAGCCCGCATGGTGTTGAAGCACGCCCACGAGTCGGCCGAGGACGAGGCGTAGCCATGTCCGGCGGCATATCCGACCTGGACAAGAACAGGGCCGGGGAGCTGGAGTGGCAGCCGCGTCAGGTCCTGGGCCGGGTCGGGGAGCTTCAGGCCAAGGAACAGCAGGAGGCCTGTGCCCGGGAGCGGGCGCGGGCCGAGCAGCTGTGGAAGATCCAGCCCCAGTGAGCTGCAGCTTCTCGTTCCTGAACCGCTCGCTGCCAGAGCAGCCGTGGGGAGCCGTGAACCCGCGACGGCACCATGACCGTGTTCGACGGCCTCAGTCACTGCTTCGGTCACCAGGTCCGAGACGGGGCTCGTCGATGCCCCGGACCTGCGCAAGTTTCATAAACCCGACCGGAGATGAGGCATCGGCGGGGCAGTCGACAGCCGCGACCGGCCGGTCCGGGCCGGACATCGAGCCGTGCCAGCGCATTCCGCTGGAAGACGAGGAAGATGGCGTCGCCTGGTTTCCCCCAAGCGCTCGCCGCGCACAGGGCCGCTGGCGGCAGGCCAGGGAGATGTGCGAACGCGAGCTCAGACGCAGGGCGTCCCCCGGAACCGGAGGCCGCGCGCACCAGCCAGGCGCGGCTCCGGAGCCGGTTCCGGTGAGCTCGGTCCGGTCCGGCTCCTCGCCCGGCAAGAGCCACACGGCCCGGCCTCCGGTACACGACTAGGGCATCTGGCTCGGGTAACCACCCGTGGCGACGGCCCGTCCTTTACCACGGCCACGCCCCTCGCCATGCCCCTGTAGGCAGGACGAACGGCTATCCGAGGGCGTGCATGATGCGTTCGCGGAGGACGATGGCCGGTGCGCTGTTGGCGTAGGGGAGTGCCTCGTCGTGCAGTTCGGTGAGCCGGTCACCGACCCTGTGCGAGCTGATGGTGCCGAACAGGTCCAGGGCGTGGATCGTTTCCTGGCGGGCGCCTTCGGGTTCGCCGACTGCCAGGTGTGTCCGGGCCAGTGCGAGATGATCGAAGGCTTTGCTCCGTACCCGGTGTGCCGGGCGGGAATCGAGGGCCTGCTGGATGAGACGGATTCCTGATTCCGCGTGACGGGCCCGGCCGGTGCCTTCGCTGTTGCGTGCCGCGATCTGGTGGGCCACGCCGATGGTGGCGGACAGTTCAGCGGTGTCGAAGAACATCATGTGGGCCGGTTCGTTGCCGGGCACGATGCCGGTGAAGGCGTCCTCGGCCCGGCCGGCAGCCGTCTCGCTGTCGGTCAGGTTGCCCAGGATGGCCTGGAACCGGGCTTCGAGGCTGGCCAGCATGGAGGAGGCGGCCGGTGACAGGCGCCATCGCGCACCGTACTGGGCCAGGTCGACCAGAGCGAGGGCGTCTTCGTACCGTTCGAGGTGGGACATCTGGCGTGCCATGCACTGCAGGATGTGGGCGCCCAGTGCTTTGTCGCCGGCTTCGGCGGCGGCGTGCAGCGAGGTGATGAAGAGCTTCTGGGCGCTGGTGTGATGGCCGGCGTCGAAGCTCATCCATCCGGCCACCGATCCGAGATCGGCGACGGCCGCGAGGAGGTCCCGGCCGGTTCGTTCGGTATAGGTGCAGGTGTGCAGGAGGGAAGCGGCTTCGTTGAGCTGCGCGACGACGGCCTTGCGGGAGAGGATCCCTCCGTGGCGGTTGTCCACGTCGCGGTACATCGCGGTGACAGCACGGATGCCCTCGACCTCGGCCGCGCCGACCTGCCCGCCGGTCCGGCCGGCAGGCACGGTCAGCGAGGACGGCCCGGTGGTGGCCCACTGCTGGAGCGGGGCCAGGAGGGCGCTTCCCTTCTGGACGCGCGAGGCGCTGGTGCTGTTGCGTGTGTGCGTGAGCATCACTTCGCTCCGGGTGAGGTGGAGAAGAGCCTGAACGGACGTTCCGGGCAGCCAGGACAGGCCCGTTCCCTGCACCGCGAGTAAGAGGCCGGGGAAGCCGAGGTCGGCAGGGGACAGAGCTATACTGGCCCGTTCGCTGATCGTTTCAACGATCAGCTGGGGCACGGGGTGCCTGGGGGTCTCACCGGCACGCCACCGTCGCACGCTCGACTCGTCGGGACTGATGCCGCGGTGTCCCTGGGCCCTGGCACGTTTGGTGACGGCTCGGGCGAGTGCCGCGTTCGACATGCTCACCTGGGCCTGCCACTGGGCCAAGTGCTCGTTGGGCTCTCGCTGATCGAGCCGGGGTCGGCCCATAGGTGCCTCCGCGCATTCGATGTCCGAACCTCTCAGAGTAGGTGCGCCGGGCGCAGGGCGGAACGGGACAGGGCTCTCCACCGGGATCCGCCGGGCCGCGCACCGGACCTCCGCCGCTCCTTGCGCCGCGGCACGCCGGGGACAGTGCCGGTCACTGCCGACATGTGCCGGTCTTCACCGGGTCCCGGACCGCCTGTTCGCGCTGCTGTCCTGAGGGCAGCTCTCCGGCGTCCTGCGCCGGGGGAATCCGTGCAGCATCCGTCGTTCACGGGAGGTCGTTCCATGTCCCAGATCATCGAACCCATAGCTGCGGATCCGGTCCGGGTGGTGCTGCCGAGGACGCTCTCGGTCGCGCTGGCCGCAGCCTGCACGATGCAGATGGAGGGCCACCGGTGGAGCGCGCAGAACGAGGCTGCCGCCCGCACCGTGCTCACCGGGGGCGGCGCGCAGATGCTGCTGTCGGCGCTGGCAAGGAGGCTGGACCGCAGCGATCCGTCCTCGACGGGGTGGGCGCTGCTGGCGCTGCCCGCCACCCTCGGGAACGAGGAACTCCAGGTGGTCGCCGCCGGTGTGCTGGCCGCGCTCGGCCGCCCGTTCAACTCGATCCGGCAGGGAGGCGGCCGGATGTGGATCGGGCAGGAGACCACCGCGGTGAAGGATCCGGCGTCGTTCGGCGGTACGGGCGGGCAGGCCCTGCACATCGACGCCCCGAACGTTGAGCATGTCCCGGAGTACACGAGCCTGCTGGTGCTGCGGGGCGATCCGGCAGGTGGTGGCGTGTCTCTGCTCGGTGACCTCCGGGCGGCGGTGGCCCGGCTGGATGAGACCGACCGGGAGGCGCTGCGGGAACCGGTGTTCTTCGAGGGACAGGTCGAGAACCTGAGCGGTGTCGGGGCGCCCCGGATGCCGTTCCCCGTCCTGGAGGACGACCAGGACGGGCAGCCGGCCTGGGTCCGCTGGGCGGGGAAGATGCTCCGCGACCCGCGCAACACGGGCCGCACCGCGGTACTGGAACGCTTCGCGGCCGCGCTGGCGCAGACGACCGTCGCGGTGACGCTGGGGCGAGGGCAGCTGCTGGTTATCGACCAGCGGCGTATGGCGCACGGACGTACCGCACTTGGGCCCCAGCAGGGTCTCGCGGACGGAACACGGCGCTGGATCATGCAGGCCAAGGCCACCTTCGACCCGGCCGCGCCTGCCCACCAGGTCCTGGCCGGCGCCGCAGCGGGGAGGCGGAACGATGCCTGAGCCGACGGATGTAGCAGTGGTCGGGACCGGTGTCGTCGGCCTCGCGGTGGCCGTCGAGCTGCTGCACCGCAGCGTGCACGTGACCGTGGTGGGCCCCAGGGCCGGCGCACACCGGGGGCAGGGCACACGGGCAGCCGGTGCGATGCTCTCCACATTCTCCGAACTTGAGCCGCACCACGACGCGCGGCGGGCAGGCTTGGAGACGGCCGAGCGGTTGGCCGCCCACGAAGCCTACCCGGCGTGGCTGGAGCGGATCGGGGCCATGAGCGGCCGGAAGGTCGAGGCACCTGCCGGAACGTGGGTGCTCGCCCCGGCCAACCGCGGTTTCTGTCTGGAGCCGATCGCCGAAGCGGCGCGGGCGGCCGGGCACCGGGTCGAGGCGCACGAGGCCTCCAGCATCCCCGGCCTGCGGGCACCTTCCTCCTCGGCGGGCGCCCTGTGGCTGCCCACGGAGGCCCGCATCGACACAGCCGACCTGATGGAAGCCCTGTCCCTGGCTGTCGAGCAGCACCCCCGCGCCACCTGGATCTCCCAGCCGGCCACAGCCGTCGCTGCGGGCACCGTGTCCCGCAAGGGCGGCGAAACGGTCCAGGCCCGGGAGGTGGTCCTGGCCGCAGGCTGCGGCATCCCGCAGTTGTTGCCGGACCGGGGCTACCCGATGGGCGTGCCGCCGATCCTGGCCGGCCGCGGTGTCAGCGCCCGTCTGAACGCCCCGGCGATGGAGCTGGAACACGTGGTGCGGACGCCGAACGCGGCGTTCGCGTGCGGAACCCACCTGGTCCCGCGTACGGACACCACCCTGTACCTCGGCGGCACGAACCGGCTGACCCTGGACGCCGACCCCGACCAGCCCCCCAGCCTGGACGAGGTCGCCGTGCTCGCCACCGACTCGGCCGCACTCATGGACCCCCGCCTCCAAGCGGCCACCCTCCAGGACACACGTACGGGGCTGCGCCCCTACACCCTGGACCACCTGCCGCTGGTCGGCCGTACCGGCGAACCGTCCATCCTGCTGGCCACGGCCACCTACCGGTGCGGGGTACTGCTCGCCCCGCGCCTGGCCCAGCTGGTCGCCGACGAGATCACCGCACCGGGCAGTCTCGACACCCACCCCTACCGGGCACAGCGGCCGATGCCGGCCCCGCACATCGACGACGTCCTCGCCCAAGGAGCCGCCCAGGGAATGCTGGAGCACCTGTTGCAGGCGGGCGGGCATCTCTTGCTCTCCCAGCAGGCCGAGTTCGCCGCCTTCACCACCCTGGCGCTGCGTGCCCTGCTGGGAGAGGACTCGAAGGCCGGCGTTGCGATGCGGCGGCTGTGGGAGCGGGCCCCGGTCATCGAGGCCGTCCCGTCGCTGTTCGCGCTCGCCCGCCGTCTGGAGGCCCTGCGGTGAGCGCCGTCGACCGTCTTGTCGAGCAGGTCCTGGACGCGGTCCGGCACATCCGCCCCGGCACCGCCCCGGGGCCGGACACCGACTTCCGCGACCTCGGGCTGGATTCCCTGGACCGGCTCACCCTGGCGGTGGCCGTCGAACGGGCCACCGGTCTGGCCGTCCCCGGCCCGGCCCTCTCCGATGCCGCCACCCCCGCCGACCTGGCCGGCCGCCTGCCCGCCACCGACAGGAGCGCTCCCGCGCATCAGGAACACGATGGCGGCATTCCGGAATTGGGCTGGTCCGATCCGGGAGCGAGTGTCGGAGAAGGCACCCGGCTGTGGCATCAGTCCCAGATCGCCGACGGCGCGGTGGTCGGCGCCGACTGCACGTTGGGCAAGGGATCCTTCATCGACGCCGGCAGCACCATCGGCGACCGCGTGAAGGTCGGGAACTATGCCAACGTGTTCGGTGCGGACGTGGGCGACGAGGCGATGATCTGCCCCGGCGCGCTCGTCCTGGAGGATCCGGCCCCACGGGCCACCACCCCCGACGGACATCGTAAGGGCCCCGAGGACTGGACCCCTCACCCCGTCACCATCGGTACCGGGGCCACGATCGGGGCCGGGGCCGTCATCGCACCCGGCGTCAGCGTCGGCCCGCGCGCCCTGGTCGCGCTCGGCGCAGTCGTCATGCGCGACGTCCCCGCCCACGGCCTGGTGATCGGAAACCCCGCCCGGCAGGTCGGCTGGGTATGCCGGTGCGGCCACACCCTGGACGCGGTACTGCGCTGCACCACCTGCCCGCGTACCTACCGGCGCGACGGCGACGAACTGACCGCCGAGCACCAGCCTGTACCACTGGAGTGAGAATCACACCGGTTTGTCACTGTTCTGTGTCAGGCAGATGATGCTCTCCGGGTCGTGCGAGCGGCACGGATAGCGTCCCGCTCCATGAACATCGTGCATCTGCCTCCCGCCGAGTACTACGCCACCCTCCCCAAGATCATCGGGGGAGCAGGAGCGGCCATCCGCGACACTGCCGGACGGTTCCTCCTGGTGAAACCGTCCTACCGCGACTACTGGGAGGTCCCCGGTGGAGGGCTGGACATGGGCGAGGACCCGAGGCAGGCGTTCCAGCGCGAAATCAAGGAAGAGCTGGGCCTCGACCTCACCCCGGGCCGGCTGCTCGTCGTCGACTGGGTGCCCGAACAGCCCGACGGCCGCCCCCCGCTCGCCAACTTCATCTTCGACGGCGGACTCACCACGCAAGACGAGGCCCAGCAGCAGGTGCGCCTCGACACCGGCGAGCTGACCGAGTGGAAGCTCGCGGCACCCGAGGAGTGGGACACCCTCCTCCCACCGCACATGGCCCGCCGCCTCCACGCCTGCGCCCGCGCCCTGACCCACGACACCACCCTCTACTTGCACCACGGATTCGACCCCACCCGACACCACACCTGACGCCCCGCCGCCCCTTCCGGCAGCGGCGCCCGGCGTCCACCGGAAGGGACCCCCTTCGTGAACACACCACCCATCCCGGTCGCCGCGCCGCGCCTGGACGCGGCCGACATCGCCGCCGCGGTCCGCGTCCTCGAATCCGGCCACCTCGTCCAGGGCCCCGAGGTCGCCGCCTTCGAGGACGAGTTCGCGGACCTGGTCGACGGCCACTCCTGCATCGCGGTCAACTCCGGAACCTCCGCCCTGTGGCTGACCCTCCTCGCCCTGGGCATCGGCCCCGGCGACGAAGTGATCGTGCCCTCCTTCACCTTCGCCGCCACAGCCGCTGCTGTCCGCCTCACCGGAGCCGTCCCGGTCTTCGCCGACATCGCCCCGGACACCTTCTGCCTGGATCCCGACGCCGTACGTGCCGCGATCACCCCCCGCACCACCGCAGTGATCCCCGTCCACCTCTTCGGACACCCCGCCGCGATGAACGAGTTCACCGCACTCGCCCACGCACACCACCTCGCCCTGGTCGAGGACGCCGCCCAAGCCCACGGCGCGACCCTCAACAACCAGCTGGCTGGCACCTTCGGGACCGCGGGCTGCTTCAGCTTCTACCCGACGAAGAACATGCAGTCCATCGAGGGCGGAATGGTCGTCACCGCAGACCCGGCCCTGGCACACACCCTGCGGCTGCTGCGCAACCAGGGCATGGAACGGCGCTACGACCACCGCATCGTCGGCACCAACGCCCGGATGAGCGACGTGAACGCCGCGATCGCCCGCAGCCAGCTCCGCCGGCTCCCCGCCCTGACCGGACACCGTCGCGCGAACGCCGCCCGGCTCAGCGAACTCCTCACCGGCCTGCCGAACCTGACCCTGCCCACCACAGCAGAGGGAGCCGGACACGTGTGGCACCAGTACACCGTTCGCATCGGCGCCGCCCTGGGCGACCGCGACACCTTCGCCCACCACCTGCAACAGGCCGGAACCGGAACCAGCGTCCACTACCCCGTCCCCATCCACCGCTCACCCGCCTACGCCACCGCAGCCGACCTCCCGCACACCGACACCGCCGCCGAACGGGTACTGTCCCTGCCCGTCCACCCCGGGCTGACCACAGCCCAGATAGAAAACGTCGCCCAGGCCGTAACCACACTGGCCCTCGCCCCGGCCCGGGAGCGCGCCGCGTGAACACCCCAACGCTGCGAGCCGGCCTGATCGGGCTGGGACGGATGGGCCGCCACCACGCCCGGGTCCTTCGGTCCCTGAACGGCACCGAACTGGTCGGCGCACTCGATCCGCACGGCGACCGCTACCGGGCCGCCGACGGGATCCCCGTGGTCGCAGACCTGGACGCGCTGCTGCAACTCGGCATCGACTACGCGGTGCTGGCCTGCCCCACACTGCTGCACGAACCGCTGGGCACCGCCCTCGCCGCAGCCAGCATCCCCACCCTCATAGAGAAACCGCTGGCGGGCGACCCCGCCTCCGCCACACGCCTCGCAGAAGCCTTCCACGCCGCCGCAGTGCCCGCCGCCGTCGGATACATCGAACGCTTCAACCCCGCCCTGATCGCACTGCGCCAACGACTGGAAGCCGGACAGCTCGGAGACGTGTTCTCCATCGCCACCCGACGAACCGGCCCCTACCCCGTACGGATCACCGACGTCGGCGTGATCCACGACCTTGCTACCCACGACCTCGACCTCACCGCATGGATCACCAACACCCGCTACACCTCGGTCGCCGCCCGAACCGCCCACCGCAGCGGCCGCCCCCACGAAGACCTCCTCGCAGCCCTCGGACAACTGACCGACGGCACCATCACCCACCACCAGGTCAACTGGATCTCACCACACAAAGAACGCACCACCGTCGTCACCGGCGACCACGGCATCCTCGTCGCCGACACCCTCACCGCCGACCTCTCCTACTGGGCCAACGGCTCCACCCGCACCCAGTGGGAAGCACTCACCGCATTCCGCGGCGTCACCGAAGGAGACGTCACCCGCTACGTAATCCCCAAACAAGAACCCCTGATCGCCGAACACGAAGCCTTCCGCGACCTGGTCCTCGGCCACGGCCACAGCCGGCGCACCGCGACCCTCCACGACGGACTGCACGCCGTCCACGTGGCCGACGCAGCCCTTCACGCCTCACGCACCGGCACCACCACGGCCGTCCCCACCCCAGGACGGCTTCATCACCCGTAGCCCCGAGGACCCGCGTGCGCCGTGCCACCGGGGGACAAGCACACGACAACCCGCCACGAGCCGGGGAAGACAGAAGAAGAGCCTCGGCCCGACGTGGAGTTCAGGTCCCGCGGGTTCCACGTCAGCATGGACAAGGTGCCGTGGACGGGCCTCGCCCTGCTGGCGGGGGCTGCCGCTGCCGGGGTGGCCAGCGCTCACATCTGGATGCTCTGACCTGACGGGTGGGGTGGCCCTGCGGAACGTGCGAAGTGACCGCGGGGCCATCCCAGGAGCACCGTCCTGTCAGGGCCCTCATGACCGACCGTACGAGCCGCGGTGGTTCACCGCCCGGTGAGCTGCTGCATACGTGCTCGCCCCGGCCCCGGGCGCAGTGCGATGAGGCTGAGGCTGCGGGGCACCCCGGGCTGGCGGTGAGCTCTCCTGTCACTGCGGGGCTACGACCAGCACACATGACCCGGTGTCAGGACACGGTCTCCGGCTGCGATCATGAGGGCTCATCAGCCCCGACCAGCTGGAGTTCTCACCGTGTCTGTGCGCCGTTTCGTTCCCATTGCCGCCGCAGTGCTCGTGGCGTCACTCGCCGCGTGCAATCCCAGCGCCACGAAGAGCGAGTCCGACTCGAAGCCGGCAGCTTCCGCGTCTGCCGGTACCGACCGGGCCGAGGCCGGCTCCTCGGCTGCTGCGGGCGCTCCTGCGGGTGGTAATGGTCTGTCACTGTCCGAGGCCATCGCGAAGATCCCGGCCGCGGACGAAGTGCGTGACGGGTACAAGCGTGACAGCTTCAAGCACTGGATCGATGAGGACGGCGACAGCTGCTCGACCCGCAGCGAGGTTCTGCTGGCCGAGGCGACAAAGAAGCCCGAACAGGGCGACCGGTGCACCCTGACCGGTGGAGAGTGGCCGTCGTACTACGACGAGGTCACGGTCACCGCTGCGGGCAAACTCGACATCGACCACATGGTTCCCCTGGCGGAGGCATGGGACAGCGGAGCGTCGAAGTGGGACGCGGACCGGCGCATGCGGTACGCCAATGACCTCGGGGCCGAGCGCAGCCTTGTCGCGGTCACCGCGAAGACGAACCGGTCCAAGGCGGACAAGGACCCGTCGGAATGGATGCCGCCGGCGGAGTCCGCGAAGTGCACCTACCTCGCCGACTGGACCGCCACGAAGCTCAGGTGGAAGCTCAGCGCGGACGACAAGGAACGCTCCGCGCTGGAGACCCTCGCCAAGGACTGCTCCGACACCGCCGTGAAGTACGAGGCCGCTCCGTAGGTCTTCCTGCACCGCCGCAGCCCTGGGGGATCCGGTCTGGTGTGGCACTGGGCGGTTGGTCATCTGCCGGGCCAGGTGGTGGCTGCCTGGATGGGGGCGGGCAGAGGGCGTCGTGGGGTTGTGGGGCGTCCGGTGGTGAGGATGTTGCTGAAGGAGGTGATGAGTTCTTCGAGCCGGTTGGTGGTTCCCTGGCCTGGCGGGTGTGGCGTGGGAGCTGATCCCTGCCGTCCACTCGGATCGCCCCGCCGGTGGCCGGGCGGGGCACACGGTTGCGGTCAGTGGATCCCGGCCGTGGTCCAGGCGGCGTGGATTTGTTCGTAGGCGGTCTGGACGTGAGTGTCCTGCGGTGTGTTGAGAACGAGGGCGGTGGCGAGTGTGCGGACGGCGGGAATGTCGAGCAGCAGCACGGCGAGCACGCGGTTGAGCCGGCCCGCAATGTCGGCGGCGGTCTGAGGCGGTTGGCAGCCCTCGCTTACTTCCTGGAGCAGTTCGCCGAGCCCGGTGGCACCCGGTTTCTCGTCCTGTGTCTGTTTCAGGGCGATGTGGACCTGCCACAGGGCCTCGGTCTCCCACGCGGGTACCGCCCGGAGGAACACCGCGTCGGAAGTGACCCCGAGGCCGGCGGCAGAAGGGCTGGCGGGGGGCTGTGGGAGGGACGCGGCGAGGTTGCTGATGGCGTCGGCCGCGGCCCGGTACGGGGCATCGGGCAGTCCGGCCGAGCAGCCGGTCTCGGTTTCGTCCTCGACGGCGTCGGCGAGCTGGGGCAGCACCATGGTGTCGAGAACGTGCACATCGTGAAGCCACGACGGAACGCCGGGCAGCACACAGGGGTGATCGGGGTGCGAGGTCATCCGGGCAGGGTTCCAGTTCTGCACGCTCACAGGGTTGCCTTTCGAAGAGATCGTCAGATCAGGGGATGGTGCCGGGGCGAGTGCGTTCTTTCCCGCCCGACCCCGCACCGACACGCCTCGGCGCGCGACGCACGCACGAAGAGCCGGCCGGGTACAGGGCGCTATTCGGCGCGAGGATGCCGGTGGCACGGGACGGACGCGCCGCTCTGCCCGTGTACAAGGTCGGCCGCATTCGCCTTGAACATGACCAGCTGCCACGGCTGAGGAGAGCCCGGTGCGCTGCCCCCGCTTGTCCAGCCGTCGTGTTGTTACGGCTGTGCGTTTCGTTTGTGGGTGGCACGGAGGGCGGCCCTCAGACGGTGTCCGTCGTTGGTGCCTGGGACCTTGACCCGGTCGGGGTTCATGGAAGCGAGGCGGGCCAAGGCCTCTTCCTGTCCTTGGGATCTGCCAGCATCCTCGCCGACGCGCTCAAGGAGGAGAACGAGTGATCAGCATGACCTCACCGGGGCCATGCTCGGGGCCGCACCGTCCAAGGACACGGCGGCCCCCGTCGTCACGTGGTGGCCGGCTGCGGCACCTCCAGCACCCCGGCTACCTTCCGGGCCAGCTCCGCGACGTGAGACGGCAGGTAGCCCTCCAGCGCATCGACGTCGTCGCACAGCCGGGCCCGCAGACCGTGCAGACACGCCTCGGTGAACAGCCGCTGCTCATCTGCCTCGGCCCTCAGTCCGTCCTCTGCATACCCCTGGCCCAATGAGAACCGCATCTGCGCGTTCTGGTCGCCCTCGGGAGGAAGCGGCGTGCCGAGCATCCCGGCGACTTCGTGCCGGTCCGCATCCCTCGGGCCGGCCGCCCGGCTGCGCTGCTGGCGAGTCTGGAGGTACGACGTGAGGGTGTCCATGCCCATGCCGGTGCGCTGGCAGTACGCGGCGATCAGCATGGACGCCATGTCCATCGTGTCGGAGGCGTCCGTGGCACGGATCAGCGTCATGCGCTTCCAGTCGCGTGCGATGTCCGGCTCGGTATAACGCAGCACCTCCTGGCAGTTCATGACCACTTCGGAGACGAGCTGATGAACCGCCTGCCGCAAAGGCTCAGGCATCTGGGTGTCTTCCATGGACGCACGGTAGAGGGGCCGCATCCCTGGACACCGCACTCGCCGCGCTCGCTCACCCGGACGGACCAGACGCCGCCACGGCCGTCGCTCCCCGTCCCGGCGAGAGGCCCTTGACGCCAACCGCAGCCTGCGGGACGGTCGGTGCGCAACTACTCGCAACCAGCTCGCCTCGGAGGCGATCATGGCGTTACTTTTCTTCGGCACGGACCCGAATTCGGGCGGAGGAAACTGCCCTGCGGTGTGGGTGGACACCGACACCGCTGAGGGGCCGGAACTGGTTCTGCAGGGCAAGTTCGCCGACGCGGCGACCCGCGCCGCCTGCAGCCAGGACAGCCCGCCCGCCAAGGACGAAGGGGTCATCCGGATCCCGGTCCGGATGGTGTCGCAGATCAGGAAGGCGTGCGATGCCGCAGAAGCCGCCAGCACCCAGCTTTGAGGACTTGCTCGACTCCGCCCAGCACCATGCCCTGCACCTGGAACTGCGGGACGTCTACGCCGTGGGGGAGGAGCGGGAAGTCTTCGAGGCGTTCCTGAGAGACGGGAGCGTGCCCGCGGACGACTCGGAGTTCTGGGGCGGGTGGCTGCCCCTGGTGGAGCGGACCGTCGCCCGCGGGGTGAAGGTCCTCAGGGCCCGGGTCGTCTCCGAGCCCGTCACCGACTACATCCGCTTCGAGCACGCCATCACCGACGCCAACCTCCGGGCCGGCGAACAGGTCCGCTGGCTGCCCCGCCGCCGCGCCTCCACGCTCGCCCTGCCCGGCAACGACTTCTGGCTCATCGACGACCAGGTCGTGCGCTGGAACCTGTTCTCCGGTGACGGCCAGGCCCTCGAACCCGACCACACCGAAGACCCCAACGCGGTCAAGCTGTGCGCCGAGGCGTTCCGCTCCGTGTGGGACCTGGCCACCTTGCACGCCGACTACCGCATCTGACCGAGACGCACATCTAAGGGCCGCCACTTCATGACGACCTCCTCCCCATCGTCCAGCGCACAGGGGGCCCGCGAGGCGCTCGCAGTGCGCCTGCAGCACCTGCGCAAAGACGCCGGCCTCACCGGACGCGAACTCTCCGCCCGGTGCGGCTGGCACCCCGCGAAGACCACCCGCATCCAAAAGGGCGCGGCCCTGCCCTCGGACGCGGACATCCGCGCCTGGTGCACGGCGTGCGGCGTGGACGACCAGGCCGACGACCTGATCGCCACCGCCCGCGCGGTCGACTCGATGTACCTGGAATGGCGCCGCCTGCACCGCAACGGCATGCGCCAGGTCCAGCAGGACTGGTACACCCTCCACGAGCAGACCCGCCACTGCCGCGTCTACCTCTCCAGCCTGCCTCCCGGCTTCCTCCAGACACCGGCGTTCGCGACCGCCCTCATGAACCAGATCACCACCTTCCAGGGCACCCCCGACGACGTCACCGAAGCCGTCGCCGCCCGCGTCGCCCGCTCCCGCTTCCTCTACGAAGGAGGGCACCGCTACGTCGTCCTCATGGAGGAATCCGTCCTGCGCTACCAAACGGCCGCCCCCGAGGCCATGCGCGGGCAACTGCGCCACCTCCTGGCCGTGATGCCGCTCGCCTCAATCTCGCTAGGGATCATCCCGTTCACCGCGCAGCGCACCGTGTGGCCACTGGAGGCGTTCTACGTCCACGACGACACCATGGCCGTGGTGGAGACCCTGACGGCGGAGATCAAGGTGACCCAGCCGCGCGAGATCGCCGACTACGCGAAGGCGTTCACCGGCCTCGCGAAGATGGCCGTGCACGGCGACGCCGCCCGCGACCTCATCCAGGCCGCGATCGATGCCCTGGAGTGAAACTCCGCAATTACCCGCAATCTCGTTGAGAAAAGACTGACGGCCTCCATAGCGTCGAACCACACCGACGCACCCAGCAACAGAAGGCGGTGCCATGAGCGCACCCACACCTGCCGGCTCCGAACCCCGAGGGCGCGGTCATCAGTCCCCCGCCTCCGGCCGGCCTTCACCGGGGCTGATCGCCCGCGCCGACCGCGGCTACGCCCGCTTCCTCGCCGTCCGGGCCCCGGACACCAGCACCGGCGACTACAACCAGGACGACGCGGCGGGCGCACGATGAGCGGCACGCACACGGTTCTCTACGACCCCCAGGGCCTGATCGAGGCCGAACTCCCGCTGGACCGCGCCCCGTACGAAGCGCTCGTCACCGCCGTCCTCGCGTGGAAGGACCCACACCTCCAGCCCCGCGACTACGAGCAGATTGCTCTTCAACTGACCGGGCACGCCCGCGCGGTCGCCGCCAGTGTCCGGCGCCACGCCGCCGTCCTGCCGAAGAACGACGGCCGCGGCGCCCTCGCCGAAGTCGTCCTCCGTGAAGCCGACGGACGCCTGTCCGCACCGCTGGAGCGCACCGCCCGCTGCGCCCAGAACCGTGCCCGCCTCGTGCGGGCCCTCTATACGCGGCTGGACCGCCTCACAGAAGCCCAGCCTTCCGCCTCGTAGCTGCGGGCCGGATGTTAGTGCCCGCCGCAACGGAAGGTGGCGGAGGGGGTTTCGGGTAGTGACTGAACGGTCAAGCATCACCCAGTATCGGGGCGTACGGGAGCAATGAGGTTTATCCCGTATCTCCCGTTCTCATGGATCGTGGGCCATGGCTGCGACACGCTGTCGCGGTCCCCTGCCCCGCCGCCCGTGCACGAATCTGACCGTTCAGGAGCGATTTCCCTTCGGTTCCCCACGCTCATGGGCAATTACCGTCCGAATGGGGCGAGGTGATGCAGATTCCGGCCCGGGAGTGGATTGTGAAGGGCGTGTGGGCGCGGGTGGCCATAACGCTCTGTGTCGATGGCGCGACGGTCGGTCCCGCAAGTAGGGTCCGGGGAACCGGTACTCGAATCCGGGAAGACAGAGACCCTGGCGGGGCGTCCAATCCGAGCCAGGGCCTGTCGATCTTCACGATCCGCGACCCAATGGAGATCTCTCATGCCTTTAGCTTGACTCTGTCGGGGATCTTGGAGCTGCCGTGGTCAGGTGCCCAGGGTTCGCCAGGATTTCGGTCGGGGTAGCTCGCGCTGGTCGAGGTAGT
>NZ_JBIWKI010000070.1:0-21685 GCF_044765565.1 Streptomyces sp. NPDC102437
AAACGCTCGGCTGGGAAACCCCAGCCGAGCGCCTGTCTAAACTGCTCGCGGCCTGAACAACCGACCACGTGTTGCAACGACCCCTCGAATTCGCCCCCGGCCGGGGGCTTTCGCGTGCGCGCGGCCCGTTCGCACCGCCCTCTCCCGTGCGCGTGGCCGGAGCAGGTGCACAGCGTCCCGTATACGTCGTCACCGGACATCCATGCCCAACTCCAGCCGATTAACGGACACATGTGTATTCCATTCGGACAAGAAGTAGTCAAATAAATGTGAGGTATTTGTTAGCGCACCGTCAATGTCGCTCATTCGGTGGCACGCTCTCCGCTCGTAACCCCCCACGGAACGAGCAACGGAGAACGCATGACCCCCCACATGAACACCCGTCGCGCCGCAGCCCTGGCCGCCGTGGCCGCGATGGTCGTCGTAGGCATGCAGACCGGAGCGGCGAACGCCGTGCCGGACAACGGAAATGACGCCCCCTCCGCCACTCGCAGCGTCGTCCCCTTCGGCGCGAACAAGGCCTCGGTGCGTGCCGCCGCCATCAAGTCCGCACAGGGCGAAGCCACTTCGACCGCCGACTCGCTCGGTCTCGGCGGCAAGGAGAAGCTGGTCGTCCGCGATGTGATCAAGGACGCCGACGGCACCGTCCACACCCGCTACGAGCGCACCTACGAAGGTCTGCCCGTCCTCGGCGGCGATCTCATCACCCACACCGCCCCGGGCGGAAAGCTCAAGGGCGTCACCAAGGCGACCAAGGCCCGGATATCGGTGCCGTCCACCACCCCGAAGATCAAGACCGCGGCCGCCGCGCGCAAGGTGATCTGGGCCGGCTCCGGCAAGCCCGTCCTCGCCCTGGAGACGGTGAGGACCGGCGTGCAGAAGGACGGCACGCCGAGCCGGCTGCACACCATCACCGACGCGATCACCGGCAAGAAGCTCCAGAGCTACGAGGCGGTCGAGACCGGCGTCGGCCACAGCCAGTACAGCGGCGACGTCGACCTGACGACCACCGAGTCCGGCTCCGGCTTCGAGCTGACCGACGGCGACCGCGGCGGCCACAAGACGTACGACCTCAACCAGGGCGAGAGCGGCACCGGTGACCTCGTCACGGACGACGACGACACCTGGGGCGACGGCACCGGCGACGACCGCCAGACCGCCGCCGTCGACGCCGCCTACGGCGCCGCCCAGACCTGGGACTTCTACAAGTCGGCGTTCGGCCGCGACGGCATCGCCGGTGACGGCAAGGCCGCGTACTCGCGGGTCCACTACGGCGACGCGTACGTCAACGCGTTCTGGGACGACAGCTGCTTCTGCATGACGTACGGCGACGGCGCCGACAACAAGAGCGCGCTGACCGCCCTGGACGTCGCGGGCCACGAGATGAGCCACGGCCTGACCGCGGCCACCGCCAACCTCGACTACTTCGGCGAGTCCGGCGGCCTGAACGAGGCGACCAGCGACATCCTCGGCACCTCGGTCGAGTTCGCCGCCGACAACAGCACCGACGTCGGCGACTACCTCATCGGTGAGAAGATCGACATCAACGGCGACGGCACCCCGCTGCGCTACATGGACAAGCCGAGCAAGGACGGCGGCTCGGCCGACTACTGGGACAGCAGCGTCGGCGACCTCGACGTGCACTACTCCTCCGGCGTCGCCAACCACTTCTTCTACCTGCTGTCCGAGGGCAGCGGCGCGAAGACCATCAACGGGGTCGACTACGACTCCCCGACCGCCGACGGCTCGACCGTCACCGGCATCGGCCGGGACAAGGCCGTCCAGATCTGGTACAAGGCCCTCTCCGAGTACATGACCTCGTCCACCGACTACGCGGGCGCCCGTGAGGCGACCGAGAAGGCGGCGACCGACCTGTACGGGGCGGACAGCGCCGAGCTCACCTCCGTCCAGGCCGCCTGGAGCGGCGTCAACGTGAAGTAGCCCGAACAGCGCGGTACTCCGGGAGCCGGTCAGCCCTTCGAGGCTGGCCGGCTCCTGCCGTACAGCCAGGTGTCCCACAGCTCCGTGAGGTCCTGACCGGTCGTCCTCTCCACGTAGGCGGTGAAGTCGGCGGTCGACGCGTTGCCGTGCCGGTGGGCCTTCGTCCAGCCCTTGACGAGCGCGAAGAACCGCTTGTCGTCGTCCACAGCCTGCCGGACCTTGTGGACGACCATCGCCCCGCGCCCGTAGACCGGCGGCTGCGAGATGTCCGCGGCCGTCGGCGGATCGGCCGGCGGGAAGGCCCAGTTGTCGTCGTCCGCGAAGGCGGCGTCGAACAGGTCCTGGATCGGGACGCCCTCCTTGTCGGCCGCCCACAGCCACTCCGCGTAGGTCGCGAAGCCCTCGTTGAGCCACATGTCGCGCCAGCTCCGGGGCGTCACGGAGTCCCCGAACCACTGGTGGGCCATCTCGTGGACGAGCAGCCCGGCGTCCGGCGGCCCGGGGAAGAAGGGCCGGGTCTGGGTCTCCAGGGCGTAGTCGGCGTCCCCGTGGCGCTCGACGACCGCGCCCGTGGCGGAGAAGGGGTACGGGCCGAACCGCTCCGCCTCCCACTTCACGACCTCGGGAACCCTGGCGAGAATCCGCGCGCTGTCCTTCGCCACCGTCGTGTCCGCGGCGGTGAACACCTCGATGCCGTCCGCGGTCGTCGAGGACTTCGTTTCGAAGCGGCCGATGGCGACGGTCGCGAGATAGCTCGCCATCGGTTCGGGGACGTGCCAGCGGAACGTGGTGGTGGTGTCCGAGCCGCGCCGGGAGCCCAGCTCGCCGTTGGACACCGCCGTCAGCCCTTTGGGAACGGTGACGGCGATGTCGTACGACGCCTTGTCGCTGGGGTGGTTGTTGCCGGGGAACCAGGCCATCGAACCGGTCGGTTCACCGAGCGCGACCGAGCCGTCCGCAGTCCTCAGCCAGCCCTCCTTCGACCCGTCGGGATCGGTGATGGTCCGCGGGGAGCCCGAGTAGCGGACGACCGTACGGAAGGTCCTGCCCTTGCGCAGACGGTCGGCGACCTCCGCGTCGGGGCGCAGCGTCAGCTCGTTCCCCGCCCGGCTGACGGCGGCGGGGCGGCCCTCGACGGTCGCGGAGGCCACGGTGAGTCCGGCGAGGTCGAGGTTGAAGGCGCTGAGGTCCTGGGTGGCGCGTGCGGTGATCGTGGCGGTGGCGCGCAGCCGGTGGGCGGCCGGGTCGGCGTCCAGCACGAGGTCGTAGTGCGTGACGTCGTAGCCGCCGTTGCCGAGCTTCGGGAAGTACGGGTCGCGCAGCCCGGCGGCACCGGGCCTGCCCTCGACGCCGCCCGGGCAGCCGGTGGACGTCGTCAGCACCAGCAGGACGAGCGCGGCGGCGCGTGTCGTGCGGCGTACGGGTGTTCGCTGATCCACAACGGCGATCCTAAGCGTGGAATGTCCGATTCGCGGGATGCCGCCGATCGGATTCAGAGGATCGCGATGCCCAGCGGACGGGCGCCCGACCAGTTCGAACGGGCGCTTCCTGCCCGTGAGGTCGACGACGGTGATGCCGTAGCCGTCGCGGGTGAAGCCCTCGGTGACGTACGCCGTGCGGCCGGGCGGCCTCGACGTGGTCGCCGTGGACGGCGAGGAGCAGCGGGGTGCGCAGCTCCTCGTCGCGGCAGTCGCCCCTGGCGCCGCCCTCGATCGCGGTCCGCACGCGGTAGGTGTCGCCGGTGCGTGCGGCGTCGAGCAGTTGTCGATCGAGGGCGTTCATCTCGCACTCCTGTTGCTGAGCTTGCTCGACGGGTCGGGCTGCCTGCTACTTGGCGAGCTCGGCGACGCCGGCCTGGGCGAACTTCTCGTCCAGGTCGCCCGACGGGGCGCCGGCCACGCCGATGCCGGCGATCGGGGCGCCGTTGACCGTCACCGGGGCGCCACCGGCGAGGAAGAGGGTGCCGGGGATGTCCTTCAGGGTCGGGGCGTTGGTCAGGCGCTGGGCGAGCACGGAGGTGGGGGCGTTCCAGGAGACGGCGGTGAACGCCTTCTTCTGCGCGGCCTCGTAGGACTGCGGGCCGGCGCCGTCGCCGCGCAGAGTGACGACGGTGTTGCCGTTGCGGTCGACGACGGCGACGGAGACGCGCTGGTTCTCCTTCTCCGCGGCCTTCAGGGTGGCCTCGGCGGCCTTCGTGGCGGCGGCGATGGTCAGGTGGGTGGTCTGCTGGAGGTTGCCGTTCGAGGCGTCGGCCTTGAGGGCGACCGCGGGGGCGGCGGCCGGGGTGGAGGCACTGGCGGACACGGCGCCGAAGGTGCCTGCGCCGAGGGCGGCGACGGCGACGGCACCGGTCAGGACACGGGTGCGCAGCGACAGCTTCTTCATGGTGGACTCCTCAGCAGTGGTGGATGAGCATGTGTGGGGCGGTGAAGCAGTGGGGCGGTGAAGCGGTGGATGAGCTGTTCGGCTCTGTGAATGAGCTGTTCGGCTCCGGATCAATCCTCCGGCCGCGACCCGCCCCGCACAGTCGACGGACCGGCTCGACGCCGCACGCGGGACGGTCGACGGCCCCATCAGCCGATCGGTTGATGCGAGGGTGGTCGTCCGGGGCGACCATGGGTGTATCCGTGCAGCTCAGCGGCGCCGCTGACGGTGAGGAGCGAGAGGTACGACGTGAAGCACCGAAGCCGATCGGCACCCCGCACGGCCCCGGGAACTGACCTGGACACAGACGTGGACATGGACCTGGAAACGGACGCGAGCGCGGGAACGGGCAGGACGCCCGGGAACGGGAATGCCACCCGGGACCGGTCCGGTGACCCGGACGCCCGGTGGCTCACGTTCCTGATGCACGCCGCGTTCTTCCTGCTGCTCGGTGCCTCGCTCACCCGCTTCCTGTTGCGCCACCCCGGCGAGGCACGCACCCCGTGGATCATCGCGCTCTCCGTCGCCGCCGCCGTGCTGTACGTGGTCGGGCCGGTGCTGGGCTCGCGTCCGACGCCGCGCTCCCTGCTGTGGCTGGGGGTGCTGGTCGCCGTGTGGATGGTGCTGGTGGTCCTGGCGCCGAGCTTCGCGTGGTGCGCGGTGCCGCTCTTCTTCACCGGGCTGCGCATCCTCCCGCCGCGCGCCGCGCTCGCGCTCGTCGCCCTGCTCACCTTGTTCGTCGTCGCCGCGCAACTACGGCTGGCCAAGGGCTTCGATCCGAATCTGGTGCTCGCCCCGCCCGCCGTGGCGGCGGTCGCGACGGCGGTCTTCGTCCATATGCAGCGTCAGGCCGTGCGCCAGCGCGAGCTGTCCGAGCGGCAGGGCGAACTCATCGACGACCTGCTGCGCACCCGCCGCGAACTGGCCGCCACCGAACGGCGCGAAGGGACCCTCGCCGAACGCCAGCGGCTCTCCATGGAGATCCACGACACCCTCGCACAGGGCCTCTCCAGCCAGCAGATGCTGCTCCAGGCCGCCGATCGCACCTGGGACGCCGACCCGGCGACCGCCCGCAGCCATGTCCGTACCGCCACCGGCATCGCGGAACACAACCTCGCCGAGGCCCGCCGCTTCGTCCACGACCTCGCGCCGGCCGACCTCGCGGAGGGCGGCGGCCTGGAGGCGGCCCTGCACGCACTGGCCACCCGCGAGACGGTGCAGGGGCAGGGACGGCTCACCGTCCACTGCCATGTGGAGGGCGAAGGGCTCACCGCGCTGCCCGACCGGACGCAGTCCGCGCTCCTGCGCATCGCCCAGGGCGCACTGGCCAACGTGAAGGAGCACGCGCACGCGACGGAGGCGGCGCTGACGCTGACCCACCTCGGCGACCGGGTCGTCCTGGACATCGCCGACAACGGGCAGGGCTTCGTCCCCGACGAACGCACCAGGGCCACCGGCAGCGTGCGCGGTCACGGCCTGCCCGCGATCCGGGCCCGGCTCCAGCAGCTCGGCGGCACACTGACGATCGAGTCGGTGCCGGGCGAGGGTACGGTGCTGTCCGCCGCCGTCCCCCTCACCGCCGCCCCGCCGACCACCCCGGAGGACCTCGCATGACCGCGACGCCGCCCGTACGGATCCTGCTCTGCGACGACCATGTCGTCGTACGCGCCGGTCTGCTCGCCCTCCTCGGCAGCGAACCGGACATCGACGTCGTCGGCGAGGCCGGCAGCGGCGAGGAAGCGGTCGCCCTGGCCGCCAAGCTCACCCCGGACGTCGTCCTGATGGACCTCCAGCTCGGCGAGGGCATCGACGGCGTCGAGGCCACCCGCCGCATCGCCACCACCGGTGTCCATGTGCTGGTCCTCACCACGTACGACACGGACGCCGACATCACCCGGGCCATCGAGGCGGGCGCCACCGGCTATCTGCTCAAGGCCGAGCGCCCCGAGGAGCTCTTCGCCGCGATCCGCTCGGCCGCCCAGGGCCGTACGACGCTCTCCCCGCCGGTGGCCAGCCGCGTCATGGCCCGGATGCGCAAGCCCCTGCCCACGCTCACCGACCGCGAGCTCGACATCCTGGCCCAGCTCTCCCAGGGCCTGGGCAACCGCGACATCGCCCGCGCCCTGTTCATCAGCGAGGCCACCGTCAAGACCCACCTGGGCCGGATCTACGACAAGCTCGGCGTCGACACCCGCGCCGGGGCGGTCGCCGTCGCGAAGGAACAGCGACTGCTGTCATAGGAACCACCGCTGTCACAGGAACCACTCCCGGCTGTCGTAGGAACCACCGCCCGGCGGCTCGGGAGCCGGCCGGCCCCGGGCGCGGCCGGACTCCAGGCCTGCCCGAACCGGGCTTGCGGAGCCCGGCAGACGGTCTCCCGGCACCGGCGCCCCGCCGGGCATGACACCATCGAAGCGTGCTCGACATCGGCTACTCCCTCTCCCGGCGCTTCCCCGATCCCCCGCAGACCGACTACCGCCGCGCGGACGTCCATGCCCTGCGGCACGACCTGTTCTCCGGGGACGTCTACCTCGCGGACACCAAGGAGGACCGCGAGGTATCCACCGCCTGGGGATGGGTTCCGGTGCTCGACTTCGCGTGGGCGCTGTGCGACATCGTCGAGCAGATCGACCAGGACCCGCGCGGCAACCGCTCGCATCGGGAGCAGTTCGCCGAGCTGGACTTCACCGAGTCGTCCGACCGGATGCTCTTCGCACGCCGCTTCGGCTGGGTCGACATCGAGGCCGACTGGATGCCCGGCGACGAGCCCCCGCTGACCTTCAGCCACTCCCTGCTGCGCCGCGAGGCCCGCGACTTCCTGCACGACCTGATCGCCGACCTCGCCGACATGCACGAGGGCCTCGCCGACAACCCCGCGATCTGGGACCTCCAGGCCCGCTTCCCCCGTATCTGACCCCGCTCCTTCGGCCCCTCTCCGCCGCTCCCCTACGCCTCCACCCGCACCCCGATCTGCGCCGCGAACGCCGGCGCCAGCTCCATCAGCTGGGCCGGGCTGATCACCGCACCCGCCAGCCGCTCCACCCCACGCGCGATGTCCAGCTCCGCGACCGTACGCAGGTCCACCGACTCCATCCGTGCGGAGCTGAAGTCGGCCCTCTTCAGCACGCAGTCACGGAACTCCACCCGCACCAGCTGCGCGTCCCCGAAATCCGGCTCGGACAGCACACAGCCCTCGAAGACCACGTCCTTGAGCCGCGCCTTGCGCAGATTCAGGTAGTCGATCTTCCCGCCGCGCACCAGCACCCGCTCCAGCACCCCGCCGTGCAGCTGCACCCCGCCCAGCCGTGCGTCCACCACCTCCACATCGCGCAGCGACGCCCCCGCGAGATCGGTGCCCACACCCCGTACGCCCGTCAGCACCGAATCGATGAAACGGGCTCTGACCAGCTCCGTACGGTCCAGCGCGCAGCCTTCCAGCGCACAGTCCATGAACCGGGCCCCCGGGCCCGACTCGTCGGCGAGATCCGCCCCGTCGAACCGCACACCGTCGTAGTCCCCGTCCGGCTCCAGGCCTCCCCCGTCGTACGGAACGAGGGGTGGGAGCCGCACTTCCGGGCGCCGGGCCGCCGGGACGGTGTCCGTCTTCCTGCTGTTACTGCCTGCCATGCCCTCCATCGTGACCCATGCCACTGACAACGCCCCCGGGACCGATGCCACGGACGCGCCCGGACCAGGACGGAGGGCCCGGCCGCCCTCCTACCGCTGCCCGCCGAGCCCGGCCAGCGCCTCGTCCGTCAGCCGGTACACCGTCCACTCGTCCTGCGGGCGCGCGCCCAGCGACTCGTAGAACGCGATGGACGGGGCGTTCCAGTCCAGCACCGACCACTCCAGGCGCTCGTAACCGCGCTCCACGCAGATCCGCGCCAGCTCCCTCAGCAGCGCCTTGCCGTGCCCGCCGCCGCGCCGCTCCGGGCGTACGTACAGGTCCTCCAGGTAGATGCCGTGCACCCCACGCCAGGTGGAGAAGTTGAGGAACCACAGCGCGAAGCCGGCCACCTCGCCGTCGTCCGACTCGGCGATGTGCGCGTACGCGGCGGGCCGCTCACCGAACAGCGCCTCGTGCAACTGCTCCTCGGTGGCCTTGGCCTCGTGCGCAGCCTTCTCGTATTCGGCCAGCTCACGGACCATGGCGTGGATGACGGGGACATCGGCTGGGACAGCGGTACGAATCATGGGGGCAGAGTAAGCAGAGCCCCCGACCCCGCTCGCTCCACCCCCTCGCTCCGTGCCGCTCAGCTCCGCCCCAGCAACTGCCGTGCGATCTCCGCCCGGTCCGGGTCCAGCCGCCGCCGGCCGTCCCTCAGGTCCCACAGCTCCGCCTGCAGCAGCCGCCCCAGCGTCCAGGCCGGCGCCCGTTCCCGGTCCAGGCCGAGCGCACCCGTCAGCAGATCGAACCGCCACCGGACCTCCGCCGGGTCGGACCGGTTGACCAGGGCCGGCCACAGCTCGAAGCCCGGATCGCCGGCCAGTGGCTTGGGGTCGATGGCCACCCACCGGCCCTCTCCGTCGGCCAGCCCATTGCCGTAGTGGAGGTCCCAGTGCAACAACCGGTCCCCCGGCTCCCCCGCCACCTCCCGCACCGCCGCCGCGCAGTCCGCGAGCAGCCGTGCCTCCGCAGCGTCCGCCAGCTCCGCCACCGCCCCGGGCGCCGCCGCCGGCATCCGCTCCGCCATGTCCCCCAGGGTCCGCAGCGCGCCGCCCGCCGGGGCGGGTACGGACGTCAGCCCGGCCAGCAGCTCCGCGAGGATCCGCACCGCCTCGCGCCCGTCCGCCATCCCGTCCAACGAGCGGCGCCCATCCAGCCGTTCCAGCAGCAGCGTCCCGGTCGCGGCATCGTGGTCCAGCAACCGCACGACCCCCGCGCCCGCGTCCCCCCACACCCGCAGCGCGACCGGCTCGCCCGCGGTCTCCTCGTCCACCGGCTGGAGCTTCAGCGCCGCCCGGCGGCCGTCCGCCGCCCGCACCACCAAAAGCACCAGCGCGCACACCCCGTGGAACGCCTCGCCGTCCCGCCGCAACCCCCACCGCTCCAGGCACTCGGCGGCCCGCCCCGGCAGCGCCGTCGTACTTGGACCGGGTGGCGATCAGCCCCTGCGGAATGTCGGTCACGCCGACGATCGTAGGGCCGTGCGTCAATCGGATATGACTCCGAGCAGCCCCGCACCGCCCACCCGGCGCCGCACCACCGCCGGGTCGTGGCTCCGCAGCGCCGGCTCCTGGATCCGCAGCGCACCCGGCACCTACCTCTGGCTGGCCGCGCTCTTCGTCACCACGGTGATCGTCCACCAGATGTCACCGGACTTCGAAGAGGACTTCCTGCGCCAGCGCTCGACCAACATCCATGAACTCACCGAGGACCCCGTGCGCGTCCTGTTCGCCAGCGCCTTCTGGACCGACGGCGGCCGCTGGCTCCCCTACGCCGTCCTGTACACCGTCTTCCACGCCCCCGCCGAGCGCTGGCTCGGCACCCTGCGCTGGTTCGCCGTCGTCGTCCTGGCGCACGTCCTCGCCTCGCTCGCCAGCGAAGGCGTCCTGGCCTGGGCGATCCGGCACGGACACGTGCCCTGGTCGGCCGCGAACACCCTCGACGTCGGAGTCAGTTACGCGCTCGCGGGGGTCGTAGCCGTACTCACGTACCGCATCCCGCGGCCCTGGCGGTACGTGTACCTCTTCGCCGTTCTCGTCTTCTACGGCATCCCCCTCGTCGCCGGCCGCTCCTTCACCGACCTCGGCCACTTCACCGCCGTGCTCATCGGCTTGGCCTGCTACCCATTGACCCGGTCCCGGCACGGGACGGGAGCGGCTGTCGCGCAGTAACGTCCCGCCCGAGAGCCAACAGGGCTTCACACCGGACAAATCAGGGGCAAAATGAGCACCGTCAGCACCGTCAACGGCGGCATATCGTTCTGGTACGCGGACCAAGGCACCCCCCTCGCCCGGGAGCCTCTGCCCGGCGACGCCACCGCCGACATCTGCATCGTCGGGGGCGGGTACACCGGGCTGTGGACCGCCTACTACCTCAAGAAGGCCGTCCCCTTCCTCAACATCACCGTCCTGGAAGCCAAGTTCTGCGGCTACGGCGCCTCCGGGCGCAACGGCGGCTGGCTCTACAACGGCATCGCGGGCCGCGACCGCTACGCGAAGCTCCACGGCCACGAGGCCGCCGTCCGGCTCCAGCAGGCGATGAACGAGACGGTCGACGAGGTCGTGCGGGTGGCCGCCGAGGAGGGCATCGACGCGGACATCCACCGGGGCGGCGTCCTCGAAGTCGCCTACACACCCGCACAGTTGGCCCGCCTCAAGGACTTCCACTCCGTCGAGATCGCCTTCGGCGAGACCGACCGTGTGCTGCGCGGCGCCCGTGAGACCTGCGAACGCGTCAACGTCACCGGGGCCGTCGGCTCCTCCTGGACGCCGCACGGTGCCCGGCTGCACCCGGTCAAGCTCGTCCAGGGCCTCGCCGCGACCGTCGAGGCGCTCGGCGTCACCATCCACGAGTCGACGCCGGTCACCGAGATCAAGCCCAAGCACGCGCACACCCCGTACGGCACCGTCCGCGCCCCGTACATCCTGCGCTGCACCGAGGGCTTCACCGCGAACCTCAAGGGCCAGCGGCGCACCTGGCTCCCCATGAACTCCTCGATGATCGCCACCGAGCCGCTCCCCCAGTCGGTCTGGGACACCATCGGCTGGGACGGCCGCGAGACCCTCGGGGACATGGCCCATGCCTACATGTACGCCCAGCGCACCGCCGACGACCGCATCGCGCTCGGCGGCCGCGGCGTTCCGTACCGCTTCGGCTCGGGCGCTGCGCACTTCAACGACACAGCGCGCACCCAGCCCGCCACCATCGAGGCCCTCCGCGACATCCTGGTCCGCTTCTTCCCCAGCACCGCGGGGGCCCGCATCGACCACGCCTGGTCCGGCGTCCTCGGCGTCCCCCGCGACTGGTGCGCCACGGTCACCCTGGACCGTTCCACCGGGCTCGGCTGGGCGGGCGGCTACGTCGGCTCCGGCGTCGCCACCACCAACCTCGCCGCCCGCACCCTGCGCGACCTGATCCAGCAGGACTCCGGCCAGTCGGGCCCCACCGATCTGACCACCCTCCCCTGGGTCGGCCACAAGGTCCGCCGCTGGGAGCCGGAACCCTTCCGCTGGATCGGCGTCCACGGCATGTACGCCGCCTACCGCGCCGCCGACCGCCGCGAACTCACCTCGGCGCGGGCCGGCACGGACCCTGTCGCGAAGGCCGCGGACCGGCTGGCCGGGCGGCACTGACCGGAGAACGCACGGGCACCCACCACCGGGTGGTGGCGGGTGCCCATGGTCCGCTCGGTCAGCTCTGTGGAGGCCGTGTCACTTCACGTGGCAGATGTTCTTGCCGTGGCACGGCTTCGGCTTGGGCTTGCACTTCTTGTCGTGCTTGTCGTGGCACGGCTTCGGCTTGCAGTGTTTGTCGTCGCACGGCTTCTTCTCGACGGAGATGCGGGCCTGGTCCCGGTTCGAGCGGACGGCCCCGTGCCCGGCCGTGGCACCCGCGCGGTTGACGACCTCGCCGCCCCGCGCGTCGGCGGCGGTGACCCGGTAGGTGCCGGTGCAGGTGCCGAACACGACCACCTCGCCGGCTCCTTCCGCGCCGCCGCGGAGACCGCCCCCGAGAAGATCCGCGACGCGAAGTTCACGTACGGCCTGGAGGTCGTCCTCGACGGACTGGCGATGCGACTCCCTCCGCCCCGGCAGCTCCCGCCGTCCCGATGGCCGCCACCACCCCACAACTGAACAAGCGTTCAGCACCCGCACGCATTGACACGGGCGATCCGTACTCCAAATACTGACTACTTATTCAGTAAGGAGCCTGCGCAGTGCCTGGACACCCCCTGTCGGATCCCCCCGCCGCCGTCACCTCGATCACCGGCGGGGAAGCCCTGGTCCGGGCGCTGGCCGCACACGGGGTGACCCGGGCCTTCGGCATCCCCGGCACCCACAACCTGGAGATCTACCGGCATCTGGCCGCCTACCGGATCGACCACCTCAACCCCCGCCACGAACAGGGCGCGGGCTACGCCGCCGACGCCTACGCCCGGGTCTGCGGGCAGCCCGGCGTGGCGATCACCACCACCGGACCGGCCCTGCTGAACATCGCGGCCGCCGTCGGCCAGGCGTACTCCGACAGCGTCCCGCTCCTCGTCGTCTCACCCGGCATGCCGCTGCGCCACCCCCGGCAATCCACCGGCCTTCTGCACGAGATGCGCAGCCAGACCGAGGCGCTGCGGGGCGTCGCGGCCGTCAGCCACCGGGTGTCCTCGGCCGAGGAGATCGGCGTGGCGGTCGCCCGCGCCTTCACCCTCTTCCGTACGCGGCGCCCCCGCCCCGTACACATCGAGATACCCCTGGACCTGCTCACCGCCGTGGAACCGGCCGGGCCGGTACGGACCGCCCCGCCGTCCTCCCTCGCGACGGCGGACCCGGACACGCTCGCGGCGGCCGGCGAGGCACTGCGCTCGGCCGCCCGGCCCGCGATCGTGCTCGGCGGCGGAGCGCGCACGGCCGCCGCCGAGTGCCTGTGGCTGGCCGAGGAGCTGGGCGCCCCCGTGGTGACCACCGCCAACGGCAAGGGGATCGTCGCCGAGACGCACCCGCTGTCGCTCGGCGTCTCCCTGCACAGCCGGGCCGTCCGGCACTGGCTGGCGGAGCGCGACTTGGTGCTCGCCGTCGGCACCGAACTCGCCGAGTCCGACCTGTGGGAGCCCCTGCCCGCGCTCGGCGGCACGCTCGTCCGGGCCGACATCGATGCGGCACAGATGTACGCGGGGCCGCCCGCCGCCATCCCTCTGGTCGGCGACGCCCGCCACACCCTGCGCGCCCTCCTCGCCGCCCTCCCCCCGGCCGCCGGTGCGCGCCCCGGGGCACACCGGGCCGTCGCCGCACTGCGCGAGGCGCGCAACGCCGAGACCCGGAGCGAGGACACCCCCCTCCTGCCCTACCTGGCGGCCATCAGGTCGGTGCTCCCGGCGGACACGGTGCTCACCTCCGACAGCGCCCAGTGCTGCTACTACGGCGCGATCCCGCACCTGCCCGTCGCTCCGGAGGGCCGCTACCTGCACCCGACGGGCTTCGGCACGCTCGGCTACGCGCTGCCCGCCGCCATCGGCGCCAAGACCGCGGACCCCACCCGGCCGGTCGTCGCCCTGAGCGGCGACGGCGGCCTCCAGTTCTCCGTACAGGAGCTGGCCACCGCCGTACAGCTGCGGCTCCCGCTGCCCGTCGTTGTCTTCGACAACGGCGGCTACGGCGAGATCCGCGACGAAATGGTCTCCCGCGGCGACCGCCCCACCGCGGTCGACCTGCCGCCGGTCGACCTGCCCGCCCTGGCCCGCGCCTACGGCGGCCACGGCGTACGAGCCGACTCGCCCGACGTGCTGGCCGAGGCACTGCACCACGCCCTGAACACCCCCGGCCCCACCCTCATCGCAGTCCCCCTCGCCACCGCCCCCATGGAGCTCCCCCGATGACCACCGCTGCCGCCACCGACCCCATCCCCGTCCCCGCCCCTCCCCTGATCTCCCTCACCTGGACCGATCAGGAGACCGGGCACCAGGGGCACCTGGTCATCGACCGCCTGGTGCGCGGCGTCTCCAGCGGCGGTCTGCGGATGCGCTCCGGCTGCACGCTGGCGGAAGTCACCGGCCTGGCCCGGGGCATGACGGTGAAGGAGGCGCTGCACTACAACCCGCAGGGCCGCTACATCCCGCTGGGCGGCGCCAAGGGCGGCATCGACTGCGACCCGCGCGACCCCGCCGCCTACGGCGTCCTCGTCCGCTACCTGCGCGCCGTACGCCCCTACATCGAGAACTTCTGGACCACCGGCGAGGACCTCGGCCTCACCCAGGACCTGGTCGACCGGGCCGCCGCCGAGGCGGGCCTGGTCTCCTCCATCCAGGCCGTCTACCCGCTCCTGGACGACGAGGAGGCCGCCCGGCAGCGCCTCGCCGACGCGTTCGCCATCGACGTGGACGGCATCGGCCTGGACGAACTGGTGGGCGGGTGCGGCGTCGCCGAATCGGTGCTCACGGCCCTGGACCGGGCCGGCGTAGCCCACCGGGAAACCCGCGTCGCGGTGCAGGGCCTCGGCACCATGGGCGGCGCCACCGCCCGCTTCCTGGCCCGCGCCGGGCTGCGCGTCGTCGCGGTCGCCGACATCAAGGGCACCATCGCCAACCCCGCCGGCCTGGACGTCGAGGCGCTGCTCGCCGCCCGCGACGGCCACGGCACCGTGGACCGCGCCGCGCTCCGCGCCGAGGACCGCGAACTACCGGCCGACGCCTGGCTGACCGCCGACGCCGAGGTACTGGTCCCGGCCGCCGTCTCGTACGCCGTGGACACCGCCAACCAGGCAGGCATCACCGCGCGTTGGATCGTCGAGGCCGCCAACATGCCGGTGATACCGGAGGCGGAGACACTGCTGGCCGCCCGCGGCATCACCGTACTGCCGGACGTGGTCGTCAACTCCGGTACGAACGCCTGGTGGTGGTGGACCCTGTTCGGCGACATCGGCGCCGACGCCGACGAGGCGTTCACGTACACCCGCCGCTCGATGCGCGCCCTGGTCGACCGGATACTGACCCGCGCCGAGTCCGGGAACACCACCCCCCGGGCCGCCGCACACGCCCTGGCCGCGGACCGGCTCCCGATCGTCACCGAACGCTTCGGTTCGTTCCGCTGACAGCCGCGCCGAAGGCCTGGCGATTCACGGTCGACGGGAGTCCGGTCCGGGAAGACGGACGCCGGAGGGACGGCCGCCGGGGAGACGGACGCCGGCGGCCCGGAGCCTGCTCTCGACGAGCGCGGCCAGCCGGGCCGTGGCCGGTGCCTCCTCCTAGCCGTGACGGGCGATCATCTCGTACCGGGTCGCGGCCTCGGTACGGGCCTGCAAGCCGGTCACTATCCTGAGCTGTTCGGGACCGGCGAGGTAGTGGTCGGCCAGCGCCGCCGGGACTCGCACCATGAGCAGATGCCGCCCCCGGCCACCATCACCGGATCGACCGGAGCCTGGCGGGCGCACACGTTCTCCCGCGGCAGTTACCGCTTCTTGCGGATACTGCGCTTCTTCGCCTTGGCTTCCTTCTCCTTGCGCTGCGCGACCGCGTAGGCGGACCAGGGCCCCTGATGCTTCGCGCAACGAGATGTGCCGATCACCGCAAGACCGCGGCACGCCTTACCGGTTTTGGTGCGAGCGCCGCACCTGGACTGGGATGTCATTGCCTGCCCTCCATGAGGCCACGAGTTCCAGACCCAGAACAGGCTTCCACCGGGCAGCGCACGAGGGGAGGCGTATCCGCGAGGCACGGAAGCACGCCCGGGACCGCCCACGATCACGGAGATCCCGCGTCACACCCGGACCCGGCGATACGCGAAGGGCTGAAGCAGAAAACCCCAGGTCACTGAATTGCGTGACCTGGGGTTCGATCTGAGCCCCCTGTCGGATTCGAACCGACGACCTACGCATTACAAGTGCGTTGCTCTGGCCAGCTGAGCTAAGGAGGCGTGCCGGAGCAGTGTAACCACTGTCGCACCCCGCGCGGTCCCCAAATTTCTCGGGCGACGAACTACTGACAGATTCCAAATGGCCAGGTAGCGTCGCTGAAGGTTCATTCAAGTGGACCAGACCACTCCCGCACTCGGATCGTCCGGCACGTTCCTGCCGGTGGAGGAGAAGATTCAGCATGGCCAGTGTCACGTTCGACAAGGCGTCCCGCGTCTACCCCGGCTCCACGAAGCCGGCCGTGGACCAGCTCGAGATCGACATCGCGGACGGTGAGTTCCTCGTCCTCGTCGGTCCTTCCGGTTGCGGCAAGTCGACCTCCCTGCGCATGCTCGCGGGTCTTGAGGACGTCAACGGCGGCGCGATCCGCATCGGTGACCGCGACGTCACGCACCTGCCCCCGAAGGACCGGGACATCGCCATGGTGTTCCAGAACTACGCGCTGTACCCGCACATGACCGTCGCGGACAACATGGGCTTCGCGCTCAAGATCGCCGGGGTCAACAAGACCGAGATCCGGGCGAAGGTCGAAGAGGCCGCCAAGATGCTCGACCTCACCGAGTACCTGGACCGCAAGCCGAAGGCTCTCTCCGGTGGTCAGCGGCAGCGTGTCGCGATGGGCCGGGCCATCGTGCGTGAGCCGCAGGTCTTCCTCATGGACGAGCCGCTGTCGAACCTCGACGCCAAGCTCCGCGTCTCCACCCGTACGCAGATCGCGTCGCTCCAGCGCCGCCTGGGCATCACGACCGTGTACGTCACCCACGACCAGGTCGAGGCCCTGACCATGGGTGACCGGGTCGCGGTCCTCAAGGACGGGCTGCTCCAGCAGGTCGACTCGCCGCGCAACATGTACGACAAGCCGGCGAACCTCTTCGTGGCCGGCTTCATCGGCTCCCCGGCCATGAACCTGGTCGAGGTCCCGATCACCGACGGCGGTGTGAAGTTCGGCAACAGCGTCGTCCCGGTCTCCCGCGAGGCGCTCTCCGCCGCCGCGGACAAGGGCGACACGACCGTCACGGTCGGCATCCGCCCGGAGCACTTCGACATCGTCGAGCACGGTGGCGCCGCCGCGAAGTCCCTCTCGAAGGACAGCGCCGACGCCCCGGCCGGCCTGGCTGTCTCGGTCAACGTCGTCGAGGAGCTCGGCGCAGACGGCTTCGTCTACGGCTCCGCGCGGGTCGGCGGCCATGACAAGGACCTGGTCGTCCGCGTCGGCGGCCGCGCCGTTCCGGAGAAGGGCACCAAGCTGCACGTCGTGCCGCGCCCGGACGAGCTGCACGTCTTCTCGACCTCGACGGGTGCCCGTCTCACCGACTGACGCGCCCCGCACACCCGCATCACAGCGGCCCCGCACGTATCGCGTGCGGGGCCGTTCGCGCGCCACGGGGCGTCAGAGGGTTTGGGTGGGGTGTGGACGGGTTTGGGCCCGTGCGGCGCCGGATTGCCCGGCACACCGGTCATTTCGGCCCCGTTCGTCAACACCGGATTCGAAAAGCACCCTCGAACCATCCCCCCCAAGAGTGACGAATTGTCGCCGTATCATCACTGCCCGCTACGCTCGCTGCGTGACCCACACTGCGCGCCGCATCGGCCGATCCCTCGCCTTCGTACTGCCCGTCGTGATGGTCCTTTCCGGGACCCTCGCCGTCACCAGCGTGCCGTGGGCAGCGCACGGCTCCGAGCCGCAGGTCCTGACCGCGTCGGCCCACGACATCTCCAAGCGCGCCAAGACGCGCACTCCGCAGGACGCCCTCCGCGACCGGCTGCTCGTGGAGCTGCGGGAGAAGGACCCGGCGGTCGCGCTCACCGACCTCCAGCGGTCCGTCGAGGGCCGTCCCTCGCTCGCCCGGCACTGCATGTCGATCGCCAAGGCACTGGGCCGCGCCGCCGTCGAGAAGTACGGACCTACCCACGCCCACCGGTTCTCGCGCCCGGTCTGCGACACGTCCTTCGCCTCGGGCGTCGCCCAGTTCAGCTGACCGGCCGCTCCGGGCACCGCATATCGTGCCTGGCATGCATACGTATCCGACGCAGGCCGTTGTCCTGGCAGGTGGCCAGGGGTCGCGGCTGCGCCCGTACACCGACGACCGCCCCAAGCCGATGGTCGAGATCCCGGGCACCGGGACTCCGATCATCGGCCATCAGCTTTCCTGGCTGGCCGCGGAAGGCGTGACCGACGCCGTGGTGTCGTGCGGTCATCTGGCCGAGGTGCTGCAGGAGTGGCTGGACTCGGCGGTGCTGCCGCTGCGAGTGACGACCGTCGTGGAGTCCGAGCCGCTGGGCCGCGGCGGCGGGCTGAAGTACGCCGCCACCCGGCTGCCCGAGCCCGAGCAGTCCTGGTACGCCACCAACGGCGACATCTGGACGCGCTTCTCCCTGCGCGAGATGGCCGCGTTCCACACCGAGCGCGATGCGACCGCCACGCTGGCCCTGGCCCGCCCCCGCATCCCGTGGGGTGCCGTGGAGACGGACGCGTTCGGGCACATCACCGACTTCATCGAGTCGCCGCCCTCGCCGTATCTGATCAACGCCGGGGTGTACGTCTTCTCCCCGGAGTTCACGACGCTGCTGCCGGACCGGGGCGACCATGAGCGGACGACGTTCCCCCGGCTGGCCCGCGAGCGCAGGCTCGCCGGGTACCCGCTGCCGCACGGGGCGTACTGGCGGGCCATCGACACGGCGAAGGACCTCACCGAGGCTGCCAAGGAGCTCGACGGAGGCTGACCACCGGCGCATGGCGGCCGGCGCATGGCGAAGGGGCGGTCACCGGCGCGAAGCCGGTGACCGCCCCCTTTCGCCGGGTGCCGGGGCGGCGGCTCAGCCGAGCAGGCCGCCGATGGGGTTCTTCCCGCCGCCGGACGTGGAGCCGGTGGAGCCGTCGCTGTCCGAGCCGCCGGCCGAACCGCCGCCCGTACCGGTGGAACCGGAGGACGACGGGCCCAAGCTGCTGGACGGAGGCGGCTGCGGGGCCGTCTGCTGCGGGGTCTGCTGCCCGGTGCCCTGCGTCTGGCTGGGCTGGCCGGCACCGGCCGCCTGGCCGGACTCGCGGACGGTGCCCGCGGCGGGCGTGGACGGCGCGGTGGAGGGCGTCGTGGCGGCGCTGCTCCGGGAGGGGACGGGGCGCCGGCCGTCCGGGGTGTGCGAGGCCCGGCCGCCGCGGGACTCCTCCGGGAGCGGGGAGCCGGGGAGCTGGTTGGTCGGGTCGGTGTTCGGGCCGGGCACGGTGACGACCTCGGAGGAGCGGACCGCGCCGCCGAGCACGGAGCCCACCAGCAGGGTGAGACCGACGACCACGGAGGCGACGACGGCGCCCCGGCGCAGCACCCGGCGGCGCAGGTCCCAGATCGCCGAGCGCGGGCCGAGCCTGCGCCAGGCCTCCCCGGCGAGCCGTGCGTCGACGGAGTAGACGGGCGCGCCCGCGATGATCAGCGGGCTCCAGGCGGCGAGGTAGATGATGTCGGGCGCGTCGTACGCGGCGACGGTGCGCCAGCTCACCGTGACCAGCAGGGCGGCGGACAGCAGCGCGCCGAACGAGGCGGCGACGCGCTGCCAGAGGCCGAGGACGGTGAGGACGCCGACGACGACCTGGAGGAAGGCGACGGTGAGTCCGGCGCCGACGGGGTGGGAGAGCGCGAAGTCGCGCAGCGGCCCGGCCAGCTCCCAGGGGTGCAGCGAGGTCAGCCACTTGACCATGGAGCCGCGGTCGCCGCCGTCGAAATAGACGGGGTCGCAGAGCTTGCCCATGCCGGCGTAGATGGAGATGAAGCCGAGGAAGACCCGGAGCGGGAGGAGGACGACGCCCAGGTTCATCCGGCGGTCGGGGTAGTAGGCGTGCCGGACCGGGTCGCTGCTCCGGCGCCCGCTCCGGGTGTCGGCCTCCTCGTCGAACCCGTCCTCGTCGTCGTACGCGTCGTGCTGTGCGTACGACGCGGCGTACGGCGCGCCGTCGTCGGTGTCGTAGGCGCCGACCGCCCGGCGCATGGGCGGCAGCAGCGGCCCGTTTCCGTAGCCGCCCGGCTGGTGGGGGGCGGTGATGACGGGGTTGGGCCGGGTCTCTTCGAGGAGGTCGATGATCTGGGTGCCGGCCGTGCCGGGTCCGCCGTCGCGCTCCGGGGCCGCGTAGGGGCCGTAGGCGCCATGCCCGGTGGCCGGGGCCGGGCGGCCCGCGGTGGAGTTCCGTACGGCCTGGAGGAGCCCGGTGGCGCCGGGGTCGCCGGGGGCGGACCTGCCGCTCCACACGACGGGCGAGCGCCTGCCGCGGGCCGAGCCTGCGCCGCTCATGGCGGGGATCCTGGGCCCGCCTACGGGGGCCGGGCCGCGCAGCCGCGGGCGCTGGCCGGGGGCGAGCTGCACCCGGAAGCTGGCGTGGTTGACGATGACCTGCGCAGGGTCGCAGTCCACCTTGCTCATGCTCAGGGCGGGTTGTTCGTCGAACCGAGGCGTTCTGGTGTCCACACTCATCTAACCGAGTGATCTGTGTTTAGGACACTGCCTTGACGGGCCCGATGTGTCCGAGGCCCGTCAATGGGTTCCGGCGGGGGAGGCTCCGCCTGGCCGCCCCCCGGCCGGGTGGACTTCTCAGGCCCGGCGCCGCGCGACCTCGTACAGCACGATCCCCGCCGCGACGCCCGCGTTCAGCGACTCCGCGCCGCCCGGCATCGAGATGCGGACCCGGTAGTCGCAGGTCTCGCCGACGAGGCGGCCGAGGCCCTTGCCCTCGCTGCCGATGACGATGACGACGGGGCCGGCGAGCTCCTCCAGGTCCTCGACGGTGTGCTCGCCGTCGGCGGCCAGGCCCACGACCGTGAGGCCGGCCTTCTGGTAGCCCTCCAGGGCGCGGGTCAGGTTGGTCACCCGGGAGACCGGCGTACGGGCCGCCGTGCCCGCCGAGGACTTCCAGGCGCCCGCCGTCATACCGGCCGCGCGCCGCTCGGGCACGACCACGCCGTGGCCGCCGAACGCGGAGACCGAGCGGACGATCGCGCCCAGGTTGCGCGGGTCGGTGACGCCGTCGAGGGCGACGATCAGCGGGTCCTCTCCGTTGTCGTACGCGGCGGCGGTGAGGTCCTCCGGGTGCGCGTACTCGTACGGCGGGACCTGGAGGACGAGGCCCTGGTGGTTCAGGCCGTTCGTCATCCGGTCCAGCTCGGGGCGCGGGGCCTCCATCAGGTTGATGTTGCCGCGCGCGCCGGCGAGCTGGAGGGCCTCGCGGACCCGCTCGTCGTTGTCGATGTACTGCTGGACGTACAGGGTCGTCGCCGGGACGCCGTCGCGCAGGGCCTCGTAGACGGGGTTGCGGCCGACGACCATCTCGGACGTGCCCTTGACGCCGCCGCGCCGGGGCGCGGGGCGGCGGGCCGCGGCCTGCTTGGCCTGGGCGTTGGCGACTCGGTTCTTCTTGTGTCCCTTGCGGGCGGAGGCGGGCGGCGTCGGGCCCTTGCCTTCGAGGCCACGGCGTCGCTGCCCACCGCTGCCGACCTGCGCGCCCTTCTTGTTGGACGTGCGGCGGTTCCTGCGCTGGCTGTTCCCGGCCATGACCTACCTGTTTCGTTGCTTCTCAGACATGCGTACGTATAAGTGAAGTGTGCCGCCCGGAACGCCGGGCGGCACACGGTGGGGACTACTGGCGCGGGCCGAGTGTCCACCGCGGTCCGGTGGGGCCGTCCTCGATGACGAGTCCGGACTGGTTGAGCTGGTCGCGGATGGCGTCGGCGGCGGGCCAGTCCTTGCGCTCGCGGGCCGACTGGCGCTGGTCCA
>NZ_JBIWKI010000071.1:0-19910 GCF_044765565.1 Streptomyces sp. NPDC102437
AAGCCTCAAGAACTCCCATCATCGCAGGTCACAAGGCACTTCCTCGTTTCCCGAAGAGCCATCCACGGCCGTCACATCGGTGGATCAAGGCTTAGATTCACCGACCAGCTGGGGGAAACCACCGCGCACAGGGTGCCTGGAGCGCTGGTGACGTGTCCGTGCGCGGCACCTGCCACGCCGACGACGTCGCCCGCGCCGAAGCCGCCGAAGCCGTCCGCCTCCAGGCCGCCGCGCCGCCAGAGTCGGAGGACGGCCAGGAGCCGGACCGGGGCCGCGGCTGGTTCGGCCGGCAGCCCTGACGAAGGAGAGCTGGGAGTCGCGGCCTTGACCGAGGGTGCCGGTGCGCGGGACGGTCGTTGCGCAACTGAGCGCAACCGACTCGACACGGGAGTACGCGATGACGTTACGGTTCGTCGGGATCGACCCGAACACTGGAGGCGAGGGATCGCCGACGGTGTGGGTGGAAGAGGAGAGCTCGGATCTGATCTTCCAGGGTGAGGAGGCCGACGCACTCCTCAAGACCGAGGTGGGCTCCACCCAGTGGGTGCCCGGCCACAAGGTCGGGATCCCCCCGCACGAGCGGGTGATCCGGATTCCGGCCCACATGGTGTCGATCGTGAGGGAGGCGTGCGATGCGGCGGAACGAGCTGCTGGACAGCGCGACGTTCGCTGATCTCCTCGCGACCACCCACCACAGCGCCGTCCATCTGGAGATGCGCGACGTCTACGCGGTGGGCGACGAGAGGGACGACTTCGAGGACTTCCTGCGCACCGGCGTCCCGAACCTTGATCCGGCCCGTTCGTTCTGGCCTCAGTGGATGCCGCTCGTTCAGGAGGCAGTCGCCCGCGGCGTGGTGATGCGCCGCGCGCGAATCGTCTCCGAGCCGGTCACCGACTACATCCGCTACGAGCACGCCATCACCCCGCTCAACCTCCAGGCTGGAGAGGACGTGCGCTGGCTGCCCCGCCGCCATGCGAGCGACATCCCGCTGCCCGGCAACGACTTCTGGCTCCTGGACGGCCGCGTCGTGCAGTTCCACCACTTCACCGGCACCGGCGACTGGGCAACGGACGGGAAGGAACGCACCGACGACCCCACCGCGGCCGCGCTGTGCTCCACCGCGTTCGAGACCGTCTGGGAACGCGGTGTTCCCCACCAGAAGTTCACCGTCTGAGCCCCTGGACTGCCCGCGACCATGACCGCCTCTCCCTCCTCCAGCGCGCAGGCCGCCCGCGAGGCGCTCGCCGTGCGGTTGCAGCACCTGCGCAAGGACGCCGGCCTCACCGGGAAGGAACTCTCCGCCCGGTGCGGCTGGCACCCGGCGAAGACGACCAGGATCCAGAAGGGCGACGCCCCGCCCTCGGACACCGACATCCGCACCTGGTGTTCGGCGTGCGGCGCCGACGACCAGGCCGACGACCTCATCGCCACCGCCCGCGCGGTCGACTCCATGTACCTGGAATGGCGCCGCCTGCACCGCAACGGCATGCGCAAGGTCCAGCAGGACTGGAACACCCTGCATGAGCAGACCCGAATCTGCCGGGTCTACGTCTCCAACGTCCCGCCGGGCTTCTTCCAGACCCCCGGCTTCGCCACCGCCCTCATGGAACTGATCACCGCCTTCCAAGGCACCCCCAACGACATCACCGAAGCGGTCGCCGCCCGCATCGCCCGCTCCCGGTTCCTCTACGAGGGCGGACACCGCTACGTCGTCCTCATGGAAGAATCCGTCCTGCGCTACCAAACGGCCGACCCCGAGGCCATGCGCGGGCAGCTCCGCCACCTCCTGGCCGTGATGCCGCTCGCCTCGGTCTCGCTGGGGATCATCCCGTTCACCGCACGGCGCACCGTGTGGCCGCTGGAGGCGTTCTACGTCCACGACGACACCATGGCCGTGGTGGAGACGCTGACAGCGGAGATCAAGGTGACCCAGCCGCGCGAGCTCGCCGACTACGCGAAGGCGTTCACGGGCCTCGCGGAGATGGCCGTGTACGGCGACTCAGCCCGCGCCCTGATCCGGGCCGCGATCGACGCCCTGGAGTGAACCTCCGCAATAACTCGCAACTTGGTTGAAGGCGCGGCCTGTAGCTGCGTAGCGTCGAAGCACCGACGGACCATCAGCCGGAGAGGCGGGGCCGCGTGCACGCACACACCGACATCACCGCCCCGCCCCGGAGGGCCGCATGCTCATCTCGCCCGCCTATGGCGTTCCTTCCCCGGCCCTGCTGGCCCGCGCGGACCGCGGCTACTCACGGTTCCTCGCCCAGCGGACCGAAAACCAGGACGAAAGGGCCGACGACGGCAAGGACACCCTGCGGTGACCGCCGGCCACCCACGCGAGACACCCCCGGCAGCGAGGCCCGCCATGCACCCCAGCACACACACGGTCCTCCACGACCCCGAAGGACTGATCGAAGCCGGGCTCCCCCTCGACCGTGAACCGTACGAGAGCCTCGTCAAAGCCGCCCTCGCCTGGACCGGCGAAGACACGCTCACGACCCGCGACTACGAGCAGATCGCACTCCAGCTCACCGGCCACGCCCGCGCCATCGCCGCCGACGTCCGCCACCGCGCCGACCAACTCCCCAAGAACAGCGGCCCCCGGGCACTCGCCGAGATCGTCCTGGCCGAAGCGGAAGGCCGGCTAGCCGCGAAACTGAAAGGCACCGCCCGCTGCACCCAGAACCGCGCCCGCCTCGTCCGCGCCCTCTACGAACGCCTGGACCGCCTGGAGACCACACCTGCCCCGGAGAAGGGCGCGCCGAACGGCCGCAGGGAGGCCAGTACGAGTACGTCACCACCATCGGCTTCGCCGCCCAGAGCACCCTGTACACCTCTCTGAGCGCCTGTCAGCCGCCCCGGGTCTCCCGCCCGGGGCGGCTTGCGTTTGTACCCCTTCGGCACACGTCACTTCAGGGGAGCTGCCCGCTTCGCGTACATGCAGTGCGGCGGCATCTGGACTCCACCATCGCCGCCGCCCTCCAGACCCAGAACGGGAGGCAAGCATGAAACGCAAGGTCGGCTACACCTGGCGACTGCGCGAGGTCATGGCCCAGCACCAGATCTTCACGGCCACCGAACTGGTGCCGCTGTTGCGCGAACGCGGCATCGACCTCTCCGCCTCCCAGGTGCACCGTCTGGTCTCCGGCACCCCTGAACGCCTGTCGTTGCAGGTCATGGCCGCGCTCTGCGACATCCTGTCCTGCACCCCGGCCGACCTGGTGGACACCACCGCCGAGAACGCCGGCGTCCGCAAGACCGCTACCGGCGACCTTCCTACCCCGCCTTCGAACATCGCGAAGCTCCGCCCCCGCGCGGCCCGCATCCTGCCCGACGCATGACCCGCCCCTACGCCACCGACGAACAGTACGAGCGCTGGTTCATGGCCGATTGCTGCCGATGCGGTCTCCGCAGGCACAAGGCCGGCACCTGGCCGGACGGATACGTCTGCCGGACCTGTTCGGACCGAGCTGTCCGGACACGGGGGATCTGCCCGGGATGCGGCGAGGACCGGGTCCTTCCTGGGCTCCGTCCTGGTGATGGGGCCGCGATCTGCACCACCTGCGCCGGCTTCTCCCAGACCTTCGACTGCTCACGCTGCGGCTTCGAGGGCAAGCTCCTGCGCGGTCGGCTCTGCGAACGCTGCACGCTCACCGACCGGCTCACCGCACTCCTCGACGACGGCACGGGCCGCGTCCGTCCCCCGCTGGTACCGCTGTTGGACCTGCTGGTGACGATGGACAAGCCCGGAAGCGGACTGGCCTGGCTGGACATGCGTCGCGGGCAGCTGGGAAACGCCTCGCAGCTGCTTCGTCGACTCGGCCTGGGCGAGATTCCGCTGACCCATGATGCGTTCCACGAACTCCAGCCCTGGCGGGCAGCCTCCCACCTGGAAGAACTCCTCATGGCCTGCGGAGTCCTGCCCGCGGTCGACAAGCACATCTGTTCTTTCCAGCGCTGGCTCCCCGGCCATCTCGCCGACATCGCCGAACCCGAGCACACCAAGACGATCAAGCTCTTCGCGACCTGGCACGTCCTCCCCGGACTACGGGCCCGGGCCGAGCGGAGCCACATCACACCCAGCATCCGTCGCTTCGCCAGCGAACAGATCAAGTACGCGACCGCCTTCCTGCAATGGCGCGGCGAGCGGAACACCACCCTCGCGTCGTGCGGCCAGGTCGACATCGACGCCTGGTTCGCCGAGCACGCCGAGCACGCCCGCACCCGGCTGAGAGGCTTCCTCAACTGGGCCATGCAGAGCCGTCACTGCCGACGTTCCTTGACCATCCCCACAATGAAGATCTCCCGCCGGCCCGCACTGAGCGAAGACGAACGCCTCGCCGCCCTGGGCAGACTTCTGATCGACACGGAGATACCGATGCGACTCCGCGTCGCCGCAGTCATTGTTCTTCTCTACGCACAGCCGCTGAGCCGCGTCGTCCGGCTCACCCTTGACGACGTCATCCGCAACGGCGACGCAGTGCTGCTACGACTCGGTGAGCCACCCTCGCACGTCCCGGCGCCGGTCGCCGCCCTGCTGCTGGAGCACCTCACGAACCGCGGCAACATGAACACCGCGACCAACCCGACGTCCCGCTGGCTCTTCCCCGGCCGCCGGACCGGCCAGCCGCTCGGCCCCAACCACCTGTCCGCGCTCCTGAACGAGGTCGGAATCCCGATCGCCGCCGCCCGCGGCGCCGCCATCCGACAGCAACTCCTCGAACTGCCCGCACCTGTCGTTGCGGACGCTCTCGGCTACCACGACAAGACCACCAGTCGCCTCCGCAACGAGACCGGCGGCACCTGGAGCCGATACGCCGCCGGAGACCACGGGAGGTCACCGGTCGGCTGGGCACCCAAAACAACCGGCGAGAGTTGATTTCGCGAGCCCATTTGTCATCGGTGTGATGCGAGAACTCGGCCTTCAGGTGATACGAACCGGATCACAGGACACTAGCCCTGCCGTTCCAGCCATTCCGAAATCACCTGGTTGGTTTCTTCTGGCATTTCCTCCTGGATCCAGTGCCCGCAGTCCAGGCCGACCACTTCCACGTTGGGCACGAACTCTGCCAGTCTTTCGAACCTCGGGATCGCGAAGTCCTGGTCGCCGTAAATCATGAGGGTGGGCTGCTTGATGATCGGGTCCGCGTCCGCCAGCTGGTGCCAGTTGCGGTCGAGGTTCCTGTACCAGTTGATGCCGCCCGTGAATCCAGACGTCTCGAACGCGGAGACGTAGACGGCCAGGTCGCTGTCGCTCATGATGGGCTCACCGAGTGGTGTTTCCGCCTCGGCGAGGTTGATAAATGCCATGCCCGGTTCAGGGGGTGCGGGGGGCACGTTCTTCCGGTAGAGGTTGCGGAGGAACTGGGAGGTGTTGGCATCAAATGCGGCGTCCGCGACGCCCGGCTGCCGGTTGAAGTGGACGAAGTAGAAGTCGCCGCCGAGGAAGGTTTCCATGACCTCGATCCACGGCGTTTCTCCGCGCTCCTGGTAAGGCAGGCTCAGGTTGATCAGCTTGTTCACCCGGTCGGGGTGCAACAGGGTCAGTCCCCAGACGACGAACGCACCCCAGTCATGGCCGACGAAGGTGGCGTCCTCGTAGCCATAGTGGTCCAGGAGCGCGACGAGGTCACCCGTCAGGTGTTCGATGTCGTAATCCGTCACCTCGGTCGGGCGGGATGAGTTGCCATATCCCCGCTGGTTCGGTGCGATGACGTGGTAGCCAGCCGCTGCGAGGACGGGCATCTGGTGACGCCAGGAGAAGGCGTGCTCCGGCCAGCCGTGGCAGAGCACGATGGGCTTGCCCTTGTTTTCCCGGCCTGCCTCGAAGACTTCGAGCTCCACACCGTTGACCTGGATGAGGGTGGGCTCGGGAAATTCTGCTTGATTGAACACTGCATTTCCTCTCTCTGGGGGCGTTCGCTGGCGGTCGACCTCCTCGATGAGGTCATGTCGCCAGCTTGCTCCCCAAACCGGTCACGTCATGACCGGTTTTTATGAGAGTTTTGTCAGTATGCGATCCGATCGGCTGGTGGCCATACTCCTCTTGCTCCAACGGCGCGAGCAGGTGACAGCCGCGGAGGTCTCCCGAGAGCTGGACGTCTCCGAGCGCACCGCCCGCCGTGACCTCGACGCCCTGGCCATGGCCGGGGTGCCCGTGTACTCCGTGCAGGGCCGAGGCGGCGGCTGGCGCCTCGTGGGCGGCGCTCGTACCGACCTGTCCGGGTTGACCGCCAGTGAGGCACGCGCCTTGTTCCTGGCTGTCGGTCCGGCCTCGGATGCGACGCCGGCGATGAAGGCAGCTCTGCGCAAGCTCGTCCATGCTCTACCGAAGCCCTTCCAGGTTCAGGCCGAGGCAGCGGCGGCGTCGCTGGTCGTAGACCCGCAGCGATGGGGGGCGAGCCGGATCGAGCACCGGCCGCCTCGCTTCCTCGACGAACTCCAGGACACGGTGATCCGCGGCGTCCAGGTGTCGCTCGGCTACGTCGACAGCAAAGGCGTCGAAACCCGGAGAACCGTCCACCCGCTGGGCATCGTCGCCAAAGGTCCTGTGTGGTACCTCGTCTCCAACACCGAGACCGGCCGACGGGTCTTCCGGATCGACCGTGTGTCGTCCGCCGACCCGACCGGCGACCCTGTGCACCGCCCCGGGGACTTCGACCTTGCCGAGAGCTGGAACGAGATCGCCAAAGAGGTCGATCGCAAACGAACGCCGCTGGAGGTCCAGGCGGTATGCACACCCGACGGGATAGGCATCCTACGGATGGCGCTCGGCGACCGGCTCGACGTGGAAGGTTCCACGACCGACGGCCGCATCGAGGTCGTGATCCGCGGCCCCAACGAGTACATCCTCGCCGGCGAGCTCTCCGGGCTGGTCGAATGGGTCGAGGTGACCGGCCCTCCGAGTGTCCGAGACCGCCTGGCCTCGATCGGCAACGCCCTCGTCGAACGATACGGTCGGCCGCGCACCAGCGGAGACCTTCACCCGTCTTGAAGCGGACGAGGCAGGGCTTCGAGAACAGTTCCGCTCAATAGCGTGGGTTTGCCCGTTCCGGCAGACGCCCGGTCACGAGTCGGCGGGTACGCCGGCCTGGCTCGCCGCGGGTGGGCCGTCTCGTGCCGGGCCAGCATCGCCACGCGCTCGGCGAGCTTCCGGGGCCGAGGTCGCGGCGGGCGGTGCAGGCTGTGGTGGCGGCTGGCGCCTCGTGGGCGGCGGTGTCGATCGCCGACCGTGTGCTTGGGCGCCGAAAGGGCAAGCCCGACGGGTTCCTGGAGCGGCAGGTCCCGCGCCGGACGGCTACGCGATCGCGCTCGGCCTGTTCGAGCGGCCCCTCAGGTTCCAGGCCGCCGGAACGGCTTGAGCCGCACCCCCTCCAGGCTGTCGGCGATCAGCTGGTCCAACCGCCGCTCCCGAGTCTCGTCCCGCTTGGCACTGATCACATGGTGGATAGCCGACTTGCGGTAGGACGGCGCCTGCCCACTGAACCACTCCCACGCCTGCGGCTCGGCTTGGAAGCGAGCCAGCTGCGCCGCCTCGAACTCCCAGACCGGCTTCTCCTCGCACTCCCGGTCACGGGCTTCGAACACCGCGATGCCGGCCGGCCGCATGAGCCCCTGCGCGGTCAGCTCCTCGATCTTGCGGAGGTTGACCTGGCTCCAGTTGCTGCGCGGCCTGCGCGGGGTGAACCGGATCGACCAGGAGAAGTCGTCGATCGGGCTCTGCCGGCCGTCGATCCAGCCGTAGCACAGGGCCTGGTCGACCGCCTCCGACCAGCTCAGGGTGGGCTTGCCCGTTCCCTTCTTCCACATGCCCACCCGGCATTCGGAGGCAGTCGCGTGGTGCTCCTCCAGCCAGTCCCGGAACTCCTCAGGACTTGAGAAGAAGATTGGCTCCATGCGCGCTGCTCCTTGTCGGTCGTCTCGCCGGCTCCATTGAACCTGTCGGGTACGACAATCCGAGAGTCTCACCGCGCCACCCGGGGTCTGCGCCGGGGTGTCATCACCATGACGGGCAGCCTGCCGCTGGGCCGAGCCGCGGACCGGTGTCCCAGCCCCGTTCTCGCGCGGTGCATGGGTGGCAACCGACGAGTGCTGAGTTGACAATCCAGATTCCACAGAATGGAGCGGCAGCTACAGTAACCATCTGGATCGGGCACGTCCGCGCAGCCATCGCAGCAGCCGAGCAGCAGGAGCTCGAAGGGCGGCAGGGGCAGGAACGGCGGCCGCCCACCCCGGACTGGATCGTGGAGCTCGGCATGGGCCAGGGCAGTCCCCCGACCGAGGTGCACGCCGGCCACTGCCACGCCGCAGGCAAGCGGCGCCAGGTCATCGACCGCGACCAGGCCCGCGCCCTGCTCGCCGACGGAATCCGGGCCTGCGTGCACTGCCGGCCGGACACCTCCCTCGGCGTGCTCGGATAGCGCCGAGATCAGGCCCCCGAGGCTTCCGCATCGGCGTCGCCCTCCACCCCGTCCCCGGCAGCCCTGATCCCGGTTGCGGTTCATTCGCACCGCGTCAGCTTGGAATTTATCCTCGTCGGGCTCGGTGTTCCTTGATCGATTCGGCGCGTTTGACCGTCTTTCCGACGTCGTGACGTGTGGCCCGCTGCTTGTTCCTCGAGCCGGGAGGCCGTCCCGGGCCTGGCTTGGACGGTTTCGGTGCGGCCGCTGGGCGACGGGAGGCTGTCGCACGGTTCCCGCCGGGTGAAGGTCAAGAGCGATTCGCTGTTCGGTTCCGAGGGCCGAGGAGGCATCGGAGCCTTGGCTGATGGAACGGAACTTCTTGTCGTGCGACCGTGAACGTGATCTTGAGATGCCGCGGGATGTGCGGAACTGGCTGCCACCCGAGCACCTGTGCTGGAAGGTGCTCGACGTGGTCGAGCTGCTCGACCTGTCGGCGTTCGAGAACAGCTACCGAGACGACGGACGAGGCGGGGCGGCCTACCCTCCCGCGAGCCTGGTGGCATTGCTCCTGTACTGCTACAGCAAGGGAATACGCTCCTCCCGCCGCATCGAGCAGGCGTGTTGGGACGATGTGGGCTGCCGGATCCTCACCGGGAACCGCCGAGTGGACCACTCCACCGTCGCGCGGTTCGTTCGGCGCCATCGTGCCGCCTTGAACTCGCTGTTCGTGCAGGTCCTGGCACTGTGCGGCCGACGCGGACTGGTCGATCTTTCGGCGGTGGCCGTGGACGGCTCACCGATGGCAGCGAACGCCTCGCGGGACGCCAACCAGCGGCTCCAACGCCTGCAGGAGACCGTCTCCCGGTGCGAGAGGGAGATCAACGCTCTGATGGAAGACGTTGTCGACCACGCTCTGAACGTCGAGGCTGACGGGACGGTGCTCCAGGACGACAACGAGAGCACGTGCGACAACTGGCCTCGCCTGTCCCGCTTGTGCGACCGGCTCGCCCGGGCCCGCCTTGCCAGGGACAGACTGCACGAACGGGCCCTGCCTTCACCCACCGAGATCCGGATCAAGGTCGAGGCCGCCGAGCGGATGGTGGCCCGCGCGGAGAAGCGCCTGGCTGCCGAGACCGCAGCTCACCAGGAGAAGCTGAACAAGTACGGGCTCCGGGCGCGAGAAGACCGTGCGGCAGGACGCCGCGGAGCCAACGGCCGACCGCCAGTCCCGATGGAGCGCAAGACTGTCCTCATCCGCCAGCGCGAGCGACTGACGAGGATGCGGGCCTGGCTGGAGCGGGCCCGCACACCCCGGCCGGTCCCCTCTCCGGGGTCCCGCGCCTGCCTGAGCGACCCCGACTCCCGGCTGATTCCCGGCAAACGTGGCGGCTACCTGCAGGGATACAACATCCAGATCACGTGCGCCCGCCGGCAATTCCTGCTGGCCATCGAAGCGCACGACAATCCCTCGGACCGAACGGCCCTCCTCCCAATGGTGAAAAAGACACAGCAGAATCACCAGACCGCAGAACTCCCCGGCGACATCGAACTCTGGCTCGCCGACAGTGGGTACGCCTCCGCCGCCGCCTTCGAGGCCCTCGCGGACCTCCCGCTGTTGGTCTCGGTCACCAGCGACGCCGACCAGGCCGGCTTCCCCGCGAAACGCCAGCAGGCCCCTGCCGGCCAACAGGACATGGCAGCCCGCCTGGCCACCCCGACAGGACGGGCCCAATACCGTCAACGAAGTGCCCTGGTCGAGCCGGGATTCGCCCAGCTCTTCCAACGATTCGGACGGCACCTCAACTACCGCGGCCGCCAGGCGGTCGACGCCGAAATCAAGCTCCTCGGGACGGTGCACAACCTCAACAAGCTCATCAGTCACATGCCCAAGAACCGCTCTTGACCTTCACCCGGCGGGAACCGTGCGACAGCCTCGCGGTAGTCGGGCGGATGTTGCGAAACCCCCGCCGCACCCGGGCAGGGGTGAGGCGGCGGGGCTCGGCGGGCCGCTCCCAGGGGCGGCGGAGGTCCTCGGCCAGCGGCCGGGCAAGGCGGAGTTGGGCGTGGGCGACGATGATGAGCCAGGTCCACAGGTCGGCGCTGTCGGCGTGGCGGATCTTCGGGGCGGTCCAGCCGAGCGTCTGCTTCAGGAGCCTGAAGGTGCGCTCCAGGTCGAATCTGCGGAGGAACGACTGCCACCAGCGGTTCACATCCGCGCCGGTGGCACTACTGCGACCCAGCCTCCCGGGGGCGGGCCGGCTTCGGGGATGCCCGCCCGGGCTCCTGGACGGGCTGGCTGCCTTCAAGCGGCTGATGAGGGACCACCGGAAGCCGTCCGCGTTCCTGCGCGCCGGCGCGGGCACCGCGACTGCCTCCTATGGCTACCCGGATCGCCTTCAGTCCCTGCCCTTCAGTCCCTGGAGAAAAGACCAGGTCAAGGTGCATGTGAGACCCGCGCCAGGGACTGAAGGGACTCAAAATCTTAGTTATAACGCCGTTACGTGCCTGCGCGTACGCGGGCGTATGAGTCCAACCTCTCCCATCACAGGCTGGCTCATAATTAGAGATTTGAGTCCCTTTAGTCCCTGACGGGCTGTGGGAACCAGCGCTGACCTGGGGGAATGGGTAGGGACTGAAAGGAGGGACCGAGTGCTTCTCCCCGGATTTTTGGCCCTGTCCCGGGGGTCCCTTTTGCTGGAGGGACCCCCGCATCCGACTGAAGTTGCCACCCTGTCGGGGCCGGGAGCGGGATGCGGCAACGCATGAACAGTCCCTGAAACGCATTGTCTAAAACGGTACTTACTATCTCTTTCTTGGGTACTTCTGCTGGCCTGGAAGAGCTTGAAGGGACTCAAGGGACTGAAAATCAGATAGCGGCACGCGGGGGAGCCGACGGGACTGGCGAGGGGTACACGCCTACACTCATCCCGAAAGACAGTCCCTTCGGTCCCTGCTGAACAAGTTGAAAGCCCTGTGACCAGCGGTTTTTAGTAGGGACTGAAACCCTTTACGACCGGACCGACAAGGAAGACCGAGTGCGGCGCCACGGTGAGACGAGCTTTGAAGCTCCCCCTGCCAGGTCTGTGCCGTCGCTTGCCCTGGCCCGCTGGTGTGCGGACAACGGCTGGCCCGTCCATCCCTTGGCCCCCGGCCGCAAGACCCCAGCCGGGAACTGTCAGGACTGCAGGGACCGGCACCACGATCCCCGAACCTGCCCCTGTCTCCCGGCCGGGCGCCCCTGCCACGGCTTCCACGCAGGAACCACCGACCGTCACCACATCGAGAAGTGGTGGACCGACAGGCCCCGGTCAGGTGTGGGCGTGGCCTGCGGACCGGCCGACCTGGTTGTCATCGACATCGACGCCCACTCCGCCCCGGTCCCCGACCGCAGCCGTCTCCTTCCGGGCATCTCGATCCACGAATCGGTCAACCTCGCCGGCCTGGCATCCGGATTCGACACGATGGCGCTGCTCGCCGCGTTCCGCCAGCAGCCCAACCCTGCAGAAGACGAGACCACCTTGCGCGTGCGTACCCCGTCGGGCGGCCTCCACGTTTGGTACCGCAACCCCACTCCCGCTATCCGATACCGTTCCTCGGCCGGCTCCAGCCCCAAGGTCGCGCTCGCCTGGCAGGTCGACGTACGGGCAGAAGGCGGATACATCGTCGCTCCGACGACCAGGACTTCCCAGGGCAGCTACGAAGCCCTGGGCGCCGCCCGCAGACCCGCTCCGCTGCCGTCCTGGCTGGCTATGGAGCTGACTCGCACAGGACACGTCCTGTCCCCGCCAGTGCCGAAAGCCCAGCCGTCCCCCCATATCCCCGGGGCACGGCAGACACCGCGCCCGAAGTCGGCGCACAGACTCTTGGACCGGCTCATCGCCGAGGTCATCCAGTGCGCGGCAACAGCGCAAGGGGCCGGCTTCACCGAGAAACTCAACCGGGCCGCGTTCACCGCCGGCGGCCTGGCCGCCGCAGGGCACATCGAGGAACTCACCGTCCGGGAACTCCTCACCGCTGCCGCAGACAAGTCCCGTCCCTGGCAGATGTGCCGCAACGAGAAGATCATCCACGACGGTCTCGCAGCCGGGGCCGCCCGACCGCTCCACCTCAAAGGACGTTCATGAGCGCCGAGAGCACGCGCTTCGACGCAACTGCCGCCGCTCAGCAGATGCTTGACCTCGAAGCCCAAAAGCCCGCCCTTGCCCTGCCGTCGCAGGCAGCCCCGGTCACATCCATGGCGTCAGGAGCATGGACCTCACCGGGGCAGATGCCCGGCACGCTCACCGACCGCGGCAACGCGAAGCTGTTCGTCCGTCTCTACCGTGACCAGTTCCGCCACGTGGAAGGCCTGGGCTGGTACTGCTGGGACGGCTACCGGTGGAAAAGGTCCGGCGGCGAGAAGGCGGCGCTGTGGGCGGCGGGAGAGATGGCCGAGGAGATGCCGGACACCGACCACCGGGGCGTCTTCAGCGACCGGGAGCTGCATCTCCACAAGAAGCGCACCCTGTCGACCACCGGCATGAAAGCCCTGCTGACCCAGGCCAAAGCTTCCCCGGATCTCTCCGTCGACCCGGACACTCTCGACGGCGATCCCTACGCCCTGTGCACCCCGCAGGGCGTGGTCGACCTCAAGACCAGCCGGCTCCGAAAGCCAGACCCCACCCGCGATTTCCACTCGCGAGCCACCAGCGTCGCCCCTCAGAACATGCCCACCCCCCGGTGGCACCGTTTCCTGGCCGATACCTTCGGAGACGACGCCGAGGGCCAGGAAATGATCGACTTCCTGCACCTGCTGCTCGGTTACTCCATCACCGGCGACGTCGGAGCCCAAGTCCTTCCCTTCCTCCACGGACAGGGCAAGAACGGCAAATCCGTCCTCCTGGACGTGATGATTCAGATCCTCGGCGACTACGCCGATGCCGCTCCGCCCGGCTTCCTCATGGACCGAGGAGCATTCTCCGAACACTCCACCGAGCTCACCGAACTCCACGGCCGCCGCCTTATCGTCTGCAGCGAACTCAAACCGAGCGACCGCTTCGACGAAGCCCGGGTCCGCCTCCTGACCGGCGGAGACAAGATCAAAGCCCGCCGCATGCGCCAGGACTACTTCTCCTTCACCCCCACCCACCACCTCTGGCTGCTCGGCAACCACCGCCCCGAGGTTTCCACCGGCGGCTTCGCATTCTGGCGCCGCATCCGCCTGCTCCCCTTCGAGCGGATCGTCCCCGACGAACGGAAGATCGACAACCTCGCCGTCGAACTCGTCGCCGACGAAGGCCCCGGCATCCTGCACTGGCTCACCGAAGGCGCCCGCCGCTACCTCACCACCCGGGACACCCTCGCCGGCCCCGACCGGGTCCGCATCGCCACCACCGCCTACGCCAACACCGAAGACCACATCGGGCGATTCCTCACCGAGTGCTGCATCCATGACCCCGAAAAGCCAGAACTCCGCGTTGAACAAGGACTGCTCTACACCTCCTACAGCACCTGGTGCGCCACCAGCGAAGGCATCCGCCCCGCCACCACACGCACCTTCGCCACCCGAGTCCGCCAAGAAGTCGGCCTCGCCTCACCCGCAGACATGATCAAGTCCAACGGCCGAAAGTTCTACCCCAACCTCGCCCTGGCAGCCGAACAATGAACAACACCCCCACCCCGCAGCCCACCCACGCCCGGCAACACCCCCTACACCCCAAACCCGGCCCCGCCTACGATGGAGCAGCGGTCCTCCGGCCACAGCAGCACGCTCCAACGGCAGCCCGGCCCCCGCAACCGAACAACGAAACGCAACCCAGGCACCACAGCGACCGGTGCACGTGGACAAATGAGAGGCCGAGGCCATGAGCTCGCTACTGACCGACGGCGACCTCGCCCACGAAGCCCACGTGGTGTGGCTCGAAGACATCAAACACCTCGACTACGTCCGCCAGGCCCTCGACAAAACCCCCCGCCGACGCAGCAAACCCCGCTACGCCCGCGACGGGCGCATGATCGGATACATCGAACTCGACGCCACGGCCGAAGCCGACCCGGACAGCGGGCTCTACCGGCGCCGCGTGTTCTTCCTCCTGCCTCACGACCGGGACTCCGACCCCGATGGCGTCTACCGCCAGGGAGCGCCAGGCGAAGCCGTCGACCCACGAACCATTCAGCCCAACAAGGTCGGAGAGAAAACACGGCGCTCACAGCACGGCACGGCAACAGCCATAGCGTCGACCGGCTCGTAACCCGTACCACATGCCGCCGCAGGACCGCTGCCATGTCGTGCAAAGGCCCGTCGCGAAGATCACCCGATCCGACCCGATCACCGACAGACGAGCCTGGGACGGTGGGCCCCGGGGTGGTTGTCACCGACACGTTCCGTTCCTACCGCGCGGCCCACCGCGAGGTCATGCCCTCGGTCGAGCACCGTTCCCACAAGGGCCTGAACAACCGGGCCGAGAACTCCCAGCAGCCCACCCGGCAACGCGAACGCGCCATGAAGGGCTTCCGTAGCGTCGGCGGAGCCCAGCAGTTCCTGTCCGCGTGCAGCGGCATCTCACCCCACTTCCGACCCCACCGCCACCTGATGACAGTTCCCGGCTAGCGAGCCGAGATGACCATGCTTTGCCATCCGGGATCGGGTCACCGGCGTCGCCGGTCTGCCTGCCGCGGCCTGAGCACGGAGCCCGACGGCGGCGGCCACAAGGCCCCTGGGCCGCCAGGCCGGCCGGGCCACCCGCTCCGCCATGGGCTTCGACTACGTCCACTCCGCCGTCGACGACCACTCCCGCCTCGCCTACAGCGAGATTCACCCCGACGAGAAGGCCGCTACCTGCGCGGGCTTCCTGACCCGCGCGGCCGCGTTCTTCCACGGCCATGGCATCACCCGCATCGAACGGGTCCTGACCGACAACGCCTGGGCCTACCGCAAGGGCCTGGCCTGGAAGGCCGCCCTCACCGAACTTGGCGCGGCCGGCAAGCTCACCCGGGCCTACCGGCCACAGACCAACGGCAAGGTCGAACGCTTCAACCGCACCCTGCTCGACGAATGGGCCTACCTACGGCCCTACACCTCCAACACCGAGCGCACCGAAGCCCTGGCAGACTTCCCCCACACCTACAACCACCACCGCTGCCACACCGCACTGGGCGGACACCCACCCATCAGCCGTGTCAACAACGCTACGGGAAGGGCGACCTGCCACGGGAAAGGCCGGCGCTCGCCCGGCTGGTCCGACACGAAGCCGCCCTCCCCGAACAACACCGTGCCGGCGGGCTCAGTCGGTCGTGTTCGGGCGGTCGGCGGCGGCGACGAGGTCGGCGAAGGTGAGCGGTTCGCCCGGGGCAGGGGAGGGAGCCGGTGCGGCCTGCGTGGTCAGGCCGTCGAGGGCAAGGTCGAGATGGTGGTGCAGCAGCGTGCCGTCCGCGTCGAGCCGGGAGAGACCGCCGGGCAGGGGGCGGGACAGGCGGATCGACAGGAGGATCAGGTCCCCCGCCCCCACCTCGGGGCGCAGCCGGCCGGATTCGTGCGCCGCGCGGATCAGGTCGTCGAGCGCCCCCGATGTGCGGGTTCGACTTTCGATCAACTCCTGGTCGACAACGAGCCGTTCGAGCAACACCGGGATCACCGCGCCCATCCGGAGGTCGGCTGCCGCGTGGACGAAGCGCCGCACCGCGTCGTACGCGTCACCCTCCTCCCGTGCCGCCTGGTGGGCCGCGGCCTCAAGGCGTGAGAGCAGGTCACCGGTGAGGTCACGCACGAGTGCCTCGCGGTCGGCGTAGCGACGGTAGAGCGTGGCCGGCCCCACACCCGCCCGGCGCACGATCAGGTCCAGCGGGGCGTCCAGGCCCCGCTCCAGGAACACGTCGCGGGCGGCATCCAGGATCCGTCGTCTGCTGCGTTCGGCGTCCGCCCGCATGAGATCCACCTTCCATCAATGAAGCGGAGAATTTCTCTCCGTCTATGCTAGCGTGCCGTAGTCGGAGAAAATCTCTCCGTTTCCCTTGGAAGGGGCTTCGCCATGAACACTGGCGCGCTGAATGTCCGCACTGTCATCGACGGTGTCGAGTACGGGGACGATGCCGTTCGGCAGTGGGAACTGGACCGTTCACGGGCGGCGCTCACCCTGCTGAAGCAGCGGATCGGGGATGAGCGGATGCGGGAACTCATCGCCCCCGATCTCGCTGCGTCAGACGCGGTGATGGCACCGCTTCCGAACGGGGCCGGAGGAGCCTGGCGGTCGGCCGTCACCGAAATGACGGTCGCCGGGATCGACGCTGACCGGTTCCTCACCTGGTGGCAGGGCCGGCTCGCGGGCGGTGACCGGTCCGCGCTGCTGTCCGCCAACCCCGAGCACTACCTCGCCGACTCCAGCGGCGGAGTGGTCGAGATCATCGAGACCATAGGATCCGGCCCCCTCCGGTTCTTCCTCACCTTCCACGACGGCGTCGAAATCGCGGACGAGGGCCATGAGGAGTACCCCGTACGCATCGGTGGCACCGGACGCCTCGGTGACGGCACGGAGATCGCCCGCGTCATGCATGAGTTCGGCGACAGCCCCGACGGCTTGCGCATCCGTCTGACCATCCAGTTCCCGGCCAACACCCCTGAGCACGTCTTCGTCGGACATCAGTGGCACTTCGCCTGCGAGTTCACCAATTGGCTGGAAGGCGCGCACGCCCAGGCGTGAGCTCCTTCCGCACGCAGGCGGGGATCCCCTGGCGATCAGGGGATCCCCGCCGCCAAGGGGAACCCCGCGCCCCGGCCTCTCCTCGGCGCGGCCCGGCGAACAGCGATTCTCGAGGACCACGTTCATGACAACCACAACTCCGGCCGCGCCGGCGCAGGCCAACCCGCCCACCACCGCAGAATCCGGCATCCTGCGTCGCGCAGCCTGCGAATTCGGCCTCACCGGCATTCTGCTGTTCTTCGTCGTCACCGGCGTGCGCTGGCTTATCGCACCCGACTCACCGATCTCCATCCATGACATCCACTACGCCCTCGCCATCCTTGGCATCACCATCGGGGTACTTCTCATGGTGTTCATGACGTCCCCACCCGGCCGACGGTCCGGCGGACACCTCAACCCCGCCGTCACCATCGCGCTGTGGCGGCTCGGCGCCTTCCCGGCCCGCGCCGTCGTCCCCTACGTCACGGCCCAACTGGCCGGCTCCGTCGCGGGAACTGCGCTCGGCAGACTTGCCTGGGGACCGGCAGTCTCCCGCGTCCCCGTCGGCTACGCGACCGTCCACGCCGACCCGGCATGGAACGCCACCGCGATCCTCACAGCGGAGACCGGAGTCCTCGTCCTGCTGACCATGATGCTCTCCGTGCTCCTGGCACACCCGGCCGGCCGCAGACTGCTCCCCTGCGCGGTGGGCCTCGCCACCGCGGTCATCATCGCGATGCTGGGTCCCCTCAGCGGCGGATCGGCCAACCCGGCACGACAGTTCGGCCCGGCGCTCCTGGCCCAGGACACCACCCACCTGTGGATCTACCTACTCGCTCCGGTGCTCGGCGCGGTGCTGGGAGCAGCCCTCGTGGCTCTGGCCAAACCCCGGACCGCACAGCGGACCCAGTGCTGACAGAGAGGGAAATCACCAATCGGCTATCGCGGCGGACCGGAACGCCGGACCCACGCCGCAGTGTCTCGCGGGAGCCGATGCCGAGCTTGTCGGTGACCGCCTGCAGGGCAGCCGTCTCGTTCGGGTAGTCGTCGCGCACCTCGGCGACCATGCGCACCGCTCGACGGCGGAGCCCTCCCTGACCTTCGCTGACCCATGCCCGCGAGTGGACGGACGCCTTCGTCACCTACTACAACCACGACCACAGACACTCCGGGATCGGCCTGCACACCCCCGCCTCCGTCCACTTCGGCACCGCAGAGGAAGTCCGCGACCAGCGGGCCTTCGCTCTCGCCGAGGCATACGAGCGCCACCCCGAACGCTTCGCCCGCCGACCGAAGCCACCCGAGATACCCGGCCAGGTCTGGATCAAAGACCCGGCCAAACGCAGAGAACCCGAACCACAAGGTTCATAGCACCGCGAACGTCTCATTTGACTTGACAACTACCGGAGCGATAGCCGCCCAGCACGGTGCCCCCGACCAGCCCTTGGTCGGGGGCACCGGTGCGTCAGACGCGCCCGGTCACCACCAGGGAGGTCCCTCACCCGGTGGGAAGCAGTTCCTCGGGCACGCCCTGTACGGCCGTCCACATGCGGTTCACGTTCGGCGGCCGCAGTGGTCGCGGCGACGGGCAGCGCCAGGTCCTCGGGCATCAGCGAGGAGAGCTTGAGGACGGAGACGGCCCCGTAGAGCGGCCTGGGACCTGATAACGCAGGAGCGCGTCCTGGTGTTGTGCGCGATACGCAGCCCCGGATCGGCATCGTCATCTCGCGACTGCCCGTAACCCGGTTGCGAACTACAAAGAGGGCCTGCATAGGGTGGCCCCACCGATCATTGCATCTGGGGGCGATCGGATAGTCGAGCGCTGCGCATAGCGAGGCTCACAAGGGTGGTCACCGTGCTCGTGATGTGTCTCGCTTTTACTGAGTCACAGCAGTCCTGACGCCATGCCGCCTTGGGCCCGAGAGTTCCCTGCGCACCGCACTGCGCGTGATGATCCTGCCGAACACGACCTTAAGGGGATCCATGAGAATAGCGCGCGCCCTGACTGCTGGTGCTGCTACGGTGGCACTGGTTACGGGAGTCACGGTCCTCGGCACCGGCGCCGCGTCGGCCGCCAGCTACCGCTGCACGACGTCGAGCAAGACCATCGACCACCCCGGAAGCACCGCCACCTGGGACGACTTCGACTTCAAGGTGACGACCTGCGCCAAGCGGGAGGGTGGCTACATCTACACCAAGTTTACGGTCAACGTGGACGGCCCGCCCGGATTCTCCGGCTACAACGTCGTCAACAGCGACACCCGCGGCCTGATCCAGACCAAGAAGAGCGTGTCCGGGACGGACCCCGTGGTCCGGTACTCGTACGGAACCGGCCTGTACAGCAAGATGAACAACCTCGACGGCTGGGGCAACACGTCGTACACGAGCCCGACGGTGAAGCACAAGCCCGCGAGCGGCTACCGGTACCTCGGTGACAGCGTCCTACAGATCGACTGGAAGGACGACGGCGCCGGGTTGAAGTCTTATAGCTTTTCCGCCTCGCCGACCGTCTGACACTCAAACACTCAGTGCCCGCCCCCCCGCTTATGGGGGCGGGCACTGTGCGTTCTGTGCGACATCCCGCGGTGCGCCACAAGGCGCTATGAAATCGAGTGAGGGTGAAAGGACCTCACCGCCGGTCAGTCGCAGTTGGCCGGTGAAGCTGGGGGCAGCCGAAGTGCGGAAACGCGCGCGACGGTGAGAGCAGCCCCGACAACGTACGGGACGGGTCGGCACTGTCAGATGACCCGGGTCCGGTTACTGAGGTTTTCGTGTTGTCGTCGGGGAGTGACGGTTCATGATCCCTGCGGTATGCCGGTGGGATGAGGTATCCGGAGGGTGGGGGCCTGACCG
>NZ_JBIWKI010000072.1:0-19750 GCF_044765565.1 Streptomyces sp. NPDC102437
ATCTTCGTGAAGGGCGAGGTCATCAAGACGGTGCCCGAGTCGAAGATCGTCGAGACGCTCATCGAGGAAGCCCTGAAGATCGCCGAGCAGATGGACGGGGCGGGGAAGCCGTCGGGGACTCCCGCCGTCACCGTGAGCTGAAACAGAACCAGAGAGGGGGCCCGAGCGTGACGATTCTGGAGAGCATCCGGGGGCCGCACGATCTCAAGGCGCTGAACGAAGCACAACTCGACGAACTCGCCCAGGACATCAGGCGGTTCCTCGTCCGGGCAGTGGCCCGGACCGGCGGTCACCTGGGGCCCAACCTCGGGGTGGTGGAGCTCTCGATCGCCCTGCACCGGGCCTTCGACTCGCCCGCCGACCGCATCCTCTGGGACACCGGGCACCAGAGCTATGTGCACAAACTGCTCACCGGACGGCAGGACTTCTCCAAGCTGCGCGGCAAGGGGGGCCTGTCCGGCTACCCGTCCCGCGAGGAGTCCGCGCACGACGTCATCGAGAACTCGCACGCCTCGACGGTGCTCGGCTGGGCCGACGGCATCGCCAAGGCCCATCAGGTACTGGGGCGGAGCGACCACGTCGTGGCCGTCACCGGGGACGGCGCACTCACCGGCGGGATGGCCTGGGAGGCACTGAACAACATCGCCGCCGCCAGGGACCGCCCGCTGATCATCGTGGTGAACGACAACGAGCGCTCCTACGGCCCCACGATCGGTGGCCTCGCCAACCACCTCGCCACCCTCCGTACCACCGACGGCTACGAGCGCTTCCTCGCCTGGGGCAAGGACGTGCTCCGGCAGACGCCCGTCATCGGACAGCCGCTCTACGAGTCGCTGCACGGCGCGAAGAAGGGGTTCAAGGACGCCTTCGCCCCGCAGGGAATGTTCGAGGACCTCGGGCTCAAGTACGTCGGGCCGATCGACGGCCATGACATCGCGGCCGTCGAATCCGCCCTGCACCGGGCGAAACGCTTCCACGGCCCGGTGTTGGTGCACTGCCTCACCGAGAAGGGCCGCGGCTACCCGCCCGCGCTCCTGGACGACGCCGACCGCTTCCACACCGTCGGCGCGATGGACCCGCTGACCTGCGCACCGCTCGTCCCCGCCGGTGGGCCCTCCTGGACCTCGGTGTTCGGGGACGAGATCGCCGCGATCGGAGCGGAACGGCCGGACGTCGTGGCCATCACGGCGGCGATGCTGCACCCCGTCGGGCTGACGAAGTTCGCCGAGGCCTTCCCCGACCGGGTCTGGGACGTCGGCATCGCCGAGCAGCATGCCGCCGTGTCCGCGGCCGGACTGGCCACCGGCGGCCTGCACCCGGTTGTAGCCGTCTACGCCACCTTCCTCAACCGGGCCTTCGACCAGCTCCTGATGGACGTCGCGCTGCACCGGTGCGGGGTGACCTTCGTACTCGACCGGGCCGGAGTCACCGGACCCGACGGGGCCTCGCACAACGGCATGTGGGACATGTCCGTCCTCCAGGTCGTCCCCGGGCTGCGGATCGCCGCCCCGCGCGACGCCGGCGAACTGCGTGCCCAGCTCCGCGAGGCCGTCGCCGTCGACGACGCCCCCACCGTGATCCGGTTCCCCAAGGAGCCGGTGGGGGAGCCGGTCCCGGCGATCGGCCGGATCGGCGGTATGGACGTGCTGCACCGGGCGGACGACCCCGACGTACTGCTCGTGGCCGTCGGCGTACTCGCCCCGGTCTGTCTGAAGGCCGCCGATCTGCTGGCCGGGGCCGGCATCCGCTGCACCGTCGTCGACCCGCGCTGGGTCAAACCGGTCGACGGGGAACTGCCCCCGCTCGCCGCCCGGCACCGGCTGGTCGCCGTCGTCGAGGACAACAGCCGGGCCGGGGGCGTCGGCTCGGCGGTGGGGCAGGCGCTGCGGGACGCCGGGGTCGACGTACCGCTGCGCACGTTCGGCATCCCCGAGCAGTTCCTCGCGCACGGCAAACGTGCCGAGGTGCTGGCCGACATCGGGCTCACCCCGGTCGAGATCGCCGGCCGGATCAGCGCCGCACTGGCCGCCAGGGAGGCGGCGACGAGGACCGAGGAGAGCGGGGAATGAAGGACGACGGGCTCAAGGGATTCGACCTGGCGCGGCTCCTCGCCGAGCGCGGCGCCGAGCGCTACGAGCTGCACACCAAGTACCTCAACCACCAGCTGCCCCGGATGCTCCACACCATCGGCTTCGACAAGGTCTACGAACGGGCCGAGGGCGCACACTTCTGGGACGCGGACGGCAACGACTACCTCGACATGCTCGCCGGATTCGGCGTGATGGGCCTGGGCCGGCACCATCCCGTCGTACGCAAGGCACTGCACGACGTCCTGGACGCCTCGCTGGCCGACCTCACCCGCTTGGACTGCCAGCCGCTGCCCGGACTGCTGGCCGAGAAGCTGCTCGCGCACAGCCCGCACCTGGACCGGGTCTTCTTCGGCAACAGCGGGACGGAAGCGGTCGAGACGGCCCTGAAGTTCGCCCGCTACGCCACCGGCAGGCCCAGGATCCTCTACTGCACCCATGCCTTCCACGGGCTGACGACCGGCTCCCTCTCGGTCAACGGCGAGGACGGCTTCCGGGACGGCTTCGCGCCCCTGCTGCCGGACACCGCCGTCCCGCTCGGCGATCTCGACGCCCTGCGGCGCGAGCTGAAGCGCGGCGACGTGGCGGCACTGGTCGTCGAGCCGATCCAGGGCAAGGGCGTCCACGCCGCGCCGCCCGGCTTCCTGCGGGAGGCGCAGGAGCTGCTGCACAAGCACAGGGCCCTGCTCATCGCCGACGAGGTGCAGACCGGCCTCGGCCGGACCGGCGACTTCTACGCGTACCAGCACGAGGAGGGCGTCGAGCCCGATCTGGTCTGTGTCGCCAAGGCCCTCTCCGGCGGCTATGTGCCGGTCGGGGCGACCCTGGGCAAGGACTGGATCTTCCGCCGCGTCTACTCGTCGATGGACCGGGTCCTGGTGCACTCCGCGAGCTTCGGCTCCAATGCCCAGGCGATGGCGGCCGGGCTCGCAGTCCTCGCGGTGATGGAGGACGAGCAGATCGTCGCCCGTGCGCTCCGCACCGGCGATCTGCTGCGCGACCGGCTGACCGCACTGGTCGACCGCTACGAGCTGCTGCACGAGGTGCGCGGGCGCGGGCTGATGATCGGCATCGAGTTCGGCCGGCCGTCCTCGCTGAAGCTGCGCAGCCGCTGGACCATGCTGCAGGCGGCCCGCAAGGGACTCTTCGCGCAGATGGTGGTGGTGCCGCTGCTCCAGAGGCACCGCATCCTCACCCAGGTGTCGGGGGACCACCTGGAAGTGATCAAGCTGATTCCGCCGCTGGTGATCGACGAGGCGGACGTCGACCGGTTCGTCACGGCGTTCACCGCTGTGATGGACGACGCACACAGCGGAGGTGGGCTGATGTGGGACTTCGGCAGGACACTGGTGAAGCAGGCGGTCGCCAACCGCTGATCCCGGAGGCTTTTGCCTGAGAGGCAAGGAATTTGCCTCTCAGGCAGGATCCTGGCCCAATAGGTACATGAATCCTCCAGACGGAGGGGCGGCCGACGAGCTGCCCGGAGTCGCACCACGCCTGCGCGATCTGCGCCGGAGCCGTGGTCTCACCCTGGAGACCGCCGCTCAGCGGGCCGGGCTCTCGCCCGCCCATCTCTCACGGCTGGAAACGGGCCGTCGCCAGCCCTCGCTGCCGATACTGCTCGGTCTTGCCAGGATCTACGGTACGACGGTCTCCGAACTGCTCGGCGAGAAGCCCCCGGAACGTGACGCGATCATCCGCGGGGGGAAGTACGAGGGAGCCGAGGCGGACGGCTGGATGTACCGGCAGGCCGGCGGTTCCGGCCGGGCCATGCAGGCGCTCCGCGTCCGGGTCCCGCAGGCCGCGCAGAGCGATCTCGTGCGCGTCCACCCCGGCGAGGAATGGCTGTACGTGCTCGCCGGACACCTGAGGGTCTGGCTCGGGGAGACCGTGCACGACCTCGCCCCCGGCGACAGCGCGCACTTCGACTCGCTCACCCCGCACCGCATCACGGCCGTCGACCGTGACGGTGCCGAGCTGCTCTTCGTCCACACCCTGCTGCAGAGCCCCGCCGCCGAGCTGTGCCTCGGCAGCGGTATCCACCGTCGCTGAGACCGGCTCCTCCGGTCGCCAGAGAGGACCGTCATGTCCGATTCAGAGAACTTCGACCCGTTGGGGTCCAGCAAGAACTACGAGGCCCAGGAGCGGAAGTTCCCGCGCGGCGTCGTGATCCGGCTGTTCGCCTACCTCATCGCCGGACACATCTTCGCGGCCTTCCTCTACCTGCTCTTCGCGGTGGCCGGCAAGGGCTGACCTGCTCTGCGCGGTGGCCGGCAAGGGATGACCGGGCCCGCTACCGTGCCTCCTCCAGAAGCCGGTCGCGCAGCCGGTCCCGGGTCTCGGGGGTGAGCGCCAGGCCCTCGGAGAAGTAGCGGTCCGTGCTGCCCCAGGTTTCCTCGATGGTGGCGAACGCCGCCTCCAGGTACTCGGCATGGGCGCCGAAGAGCGGGTTCAGCAGTTCCATCACCTCGGCCGACATGCCGTCCGCCGAGGTGTCGCTGCGCTTCACCTTGTAGCGGCGGTGGGCGTCGTTGGACTTCAGGTAGTCGGCCTCGATGGCCTCGCGCTCCACGCCGACGGCGAGCAGCGACACCGCGATCGACAGCCCGGCGCGGTCCTTGCCCGCCGCGCAGTGCATCAGGGCGGGCACGCTGTCCTCGGCCAGGGCGTGCAGCACCCTGCTGTGCTCGGCGGTGCGGTCCCGGATGATCGAGCGGTACGAGGCGACCATCCGGTCCGTCCCCTTGCCGTCGCCGAGGATCGAGCGCAGCTGCTCGACATCGCCGTTGCGGACCATGTGCCAGAACTGCGAGCCGTCCGCCGGGTCGGAGAGCGGGATGCTCACATTCCGTACGCCCGGCAGCTCGACGTCCAGCCCGTCGAGCCGGCGGTCGGCCGCGTTGCGGAAGTCGAAAACCGTGTGCAGGCCGAGGCCGCCGAGGAACGAGGCGTCCTCGGCGGTGGCGTGCGCGAGGTGACCGCTGCGGAAGAGCCGCCCGTGCCGCACCCGACGCCCGTCCATGGTGGGCAGCCCGCCCACGTCACGGAAGTTGCGGACACCCGCCAGCTCGGGTTCCGTCGACGGGATCTGCGGCAACTGCTGCGTCACGGTGACTCCTGGAGTGTCTGATGCCGGCGCGAGTCGCAGGCAAGGCCACTCCCGCGACGATACGACATTGATTCTTCAGGCAATCATCTCGTCCTATCCCTGTCGATACCCGGGCGAACTCCGGTTCTCCCGCGGCGAATCCGCTCGGGCAATTCCTCGCCGGGCCGTTGCCCGCACCCCACTGATGGTCGATGATGTGCGGAACTGTTCGAATGTGGGGATGCGATGATCGAGACGGGCAAAACCGGCCGGACCTGGCTGCTCACCGGGGCGAGCAGCAGCTACGCACTGCGACTGACCGAGCAGGGCGAGCTGGTCCATCTGCACTGGGGGCCGAGGATCGGCCTCGCGGCGGCCGAGGCGCTGGCCGCCGCGCCGGAGCTGCCCTTCAGGGCCTTCGAGTCCCACCTCGACGGCCGGGAGGAGTACCCGGTGGAGGGCGGGCCCAGGTTTGTCCGCCCGGCCCTCTCGGTGCGTACCCCCGAGGTCCGGGGTACCGAGTGGGCCTTCGGCGCCGCCGAGGCGGACGGGGACGAGCTGCGGATCGGCTTCACCGACTCGGTGCACCGGCTCGCCCTGACCCTGCACTACCGGATGCGGGACGACTCCGACGTCGTGGAGCGCTGGGCCACCGTCGCCCACGCCGGACCGGACGGCCCGCCGCTGGAACTGCTGCGCGCCGACGCGGCCGCCTGGTCGCTGCCGGCCCGCGACGGCTGGCGGCTGAGCCGGCTGCACGGGCGCTGGGCGGCGGAATCGCGGCTCGCGCGGGCGGAGCTGATCCCCGGCGAGAGCGTCATCTCCAGCAGGCGGGGCCACACCGGCCACCAGTTCCTGCCCTGGGTCGCGCTGGACGCCGACGGCGCCGCGACCGAGGAGAGCGGCGAGGTGTACGGCTGCGCCCTCGGCTGGTCCGGGTCGTGGCGGATCTCCGTGCAGCGGCTGCCCGACGGTCTCGTACAGATCACCGGAGGTGCCGGCTACGACGACTCCGGACTGCTGCGGCTGGCGCCGGGCGAGTCGTACACGACGCCCGTCTTCGCCGGTCTGTGGAGCGGGCAGGGGTTCGGCGGGGCGAGCCGTGCCTGGCACGCCTGGCAGCTGGCCCATGTGATCCCGGACGCGGCGAACCTGAGGCCGGTGCTCTACAACTCCTGGGAGGCGACGGGTTTCGACATCGCGCTGGACCAGCAGCGGGCCCTTGCCGAGCGGGCCGCGGCGATGGGCGTCGAACTGTTCGTCGTGGACGACGCGTGGTTCGGGCAGCGGACCAGCGACCGGGCCGGGCTCGGCGACTGGACGCCGAATCCGGACCGCTTCCCCGGCGGGCTGAAGCCGCTGGCCGACGAAGTGCACGGGCTCGGCATGCAGTTCGGTATCTGGGTCGAGCCGGAAATGGTCAATGCCGACAGTGATCTCTATCGCGCGCATCCCGACTGGGTGCAGCACTTCCCCGGGCGGGCGCGGACGGAGTACCGCAACCAGCTGGTGCTCAATCTGGCCCGCCCCGATGTGCAGGAATATCTCTGGGAACAGCTGGACACGCTGCTCACCGAAACTCCCGTCGACTATGTGAAATGGGATTTCAACCGCTGCTTCACCGACGCGGGCTGGCCGGGCGAGGAGTACCCGCAGAAGCTCTGGATCGAGCATGTGGACGCCCTTTACGGGCTGATCGACCGGCTCAGGGCCGCGCATCCCACGGTCGCGTTCGAGTCCTGCTCCGGCGGCGGGGGCCGGATCGATCTGGGGATCCTGTCCCGTACGGACCAGGTGTGGACCTCCGACAACACCGACCCGCTCGACCGTCTCGCCATCCAGGAGGGCTTCGGGCACCTCCACCCGGCCCGGGTGATGGCCGCCTGGGTCACCGACAGCCCGAACGACCAGCTCAACGGCAGGGTCAGCTCGCTGCGCTTCCGTTTCGTGAGTGCGATGGCCGGTGTGCTCGGAGTTGGTGGGGACCTCACCGAGTGGACCGAGGCGGAGCTGGCTGAGGCGCGGACCTGGGTGGACCTCTACAAGGAGATCCGGCCGGTCGTGCAGCAGGGTGAGCTGTACCGGCTGCGTGCGCCGCGCGGCTCGCTGAGCGCGGTCCAGTACATCCACGGGGACGACGTCGTGATCCTGATGTGGCTGGAGGCGCAGCGGTACGGGGAACGGCCCCCGGTTCTGCGGCTGCGCGGACTCGACTCCACGGCGACGTACACCTGTCTGGACACGGGGGCCGTGCACCATGGTTCGACACTGCTGCACCAGGGGCTGCACACCGGACTCCGGGGGGATCTCGACGCTCGGGTGCTGAGGCTCCGACAGGGGTGATCGGCAATGTATGTCCGTAATGGGGGTATTTGCCCGAACATAGCCCCCTTATAAGGGACATGGGGGGTGCCTCGTGAGCGGGATCATATCCGTGACGGTGCGTGGCGACGGGGGAGTCGGGTAATCCGTGCGCCGCGCGGAAAGCCAAGATCCTTAATCCACGGAGTGTGACCGGAATTCCGTGCCGAATTCCCCGGCGCGGATTCCGGTGTGGAACCCGTGGCTTGTTCTCGTCGTCCCGACTCGCTTACGGTCACCGTCAATCCGGTCGGACCGCCTAATCCTGCCGCCGTCCGGAATTCACATCCACTCATCGTGTGGCAGGAGCGGGGGAACCAGGTAAGCCGCCGACCGGAGAAATTCGGCCGGCTCGGGGTGAAGCCGCGCTCAGCGCGGCCGGGCATCTCCAGCCCGAACCCGACAGCTCACCTCGCAGGCGCCGGAGAGGAAACACGCCATGCCCATATCGGGTAAGCACCGTCGTCCGAAGATCAGCACCATCGCCCGTGGCGTCGCCGCGGTGAGCGCCGGCGGCGCGGTCGTCGCACTGCCGCTGCTCGGTGCCACCGGTGCCCAGGCCGCCCCGGCCGCCGCGCCGCAGTCGGCCGCCGCCACGCATGCCGCCCCGGCCGCGCAGAAGCAGGCCGCCACCACGACGTACTCCGTCGTCTCCGGCGACTACCTGTCGAAGATTGCCGCCGAGCACCAGATCAAGGGCGGCTGGCAGAAGCTGTACCAGGACAACCGCAAGGTCGTCGGCGAGGACCCCAGCCTGATCTTCCCGGGCATGAAGCTGACCCTCGGTGTCAAGGCCTCCGGCAGCGCCGCGCCCACCGGCGCCGGCACCGGCTCGGCCCTCCCGTCGAAGGCGCCCTCGGTGGTCGTCGAGAAGTCCGCCCCGGCCAAGTCCTCCGCCGCCCCGGAGTCCAAGGCCCCGGCCTCCGCCCCGGCCGCCACCCAGAGCACCGGCTCCGGTTACGTCCACCCGGTCCCTGGCAACCACACCACCAACTACCGCGCCTCCGGCTCCAACTGGTCCAGCGGCAGCCACACCGGCATCGACTTCCCCGTCGGCACCGGCACCAGCGTCAAGTCCATCACCTCCGGCACCGTCGTCGCCGCGGGCTGGGGCGGCGCGTACGGCAACCAGGTCGTCGTCAAGCACGCTGACGGCCACTACTCGCAGTACGGTCACCTGTCCTCCATCTCCGTCTCGGCGGGCCAGGCCGTGAGCACCGGCCAGCAGCTCGGCCTCTCCGGTGCCACCGGCAACGTCACCGGCCCGCACCTGCACTTCGAGGTCCGCACGGGACCGGCGTACGGCTCGGACATCGACCCGATCGCCTTCCTGGCCTCGCACGGCATCTACGTCTGAGCCGAACGGCCGGGCAGCTGAGCGACAAAGCATGACCTGAGCGACACAGAAGGGCGGTGCGCGGCGGCGCACCGCCCCTTCTGCTTATTCCCCCTTTACCAAAAACTGACCGGGTGGTCTATCTCACCACCCGTCAACCCTTTATTACGGTCGCGTAGGTCACATTCGGCGGTGCAGGATAAGCGTTTGTGGCAGACGATTCGAGAAAAAACCAACGTGGTGTCAACAACCGACAGGGCGTCATCGGGTCGTACGCGGCGATTGGCGACAGCTTCACCGAGGGAGTCGGTGACCCCGGCCCGGACGGGACCTTCGTCGGCTGGGCGGACCGGTTTGCGGTACTTCTCGCGGACCAGCTCCCGGATCCCGATACGACGGGCACGGAAGGCTCCGCGCCCGAAAATTTCAGATACGCCAATCTCGCCGTACGCGGACGCCTCCTCGACCAGATCGTCGAGGAGCAGGTGCCGCGCGCCAAGGAGCTCGCACCCGACCTGGTGAGCTTCTGTGCGGGCGGCAACGACATCATCCGGCCGGGCACCGACCCCGACGACGTGGCCGAGCGCTTCGAGCGCGCGGTCGCCGAGCTGACCGGGGCGGTCGGCACGGTCATGGTCACCACCGGCTTCGACACCCGTGGCGTTCCCGTGCTGCGCCATCTGCGCGGCAAGATCGCCACCTACACCGCCCATGTGCGGGCCATCGCCGACCGCTACGATTGCCCGGTCCTTGACCTGTGGTCGCTGCGGTCCGTCCAGGACCGGCGCGCCTGGGACGACGACCGGCTCCACCTGTCGCCCGAGGGACACACCAGGGTCGCGCTGCGCGCCGCCCAGGTCCTCGGCATCGACGTACCGGCCGACCCCGACCAGGAATGGCCCCCGCAGGCACAGCGCGGCACTCTCGAAGTACGGCGCGACGACATCCACTGGGCGCGCGAGTACCTGGTTCCGTGGATCGGCCGGCGGCTGCGCGGCGAGTCCTCCGGCGACCACGTCGAAGCGAAGCGCCCGGACCTCCTGCCGCTCTAGGGTCTCTCGTTTGGATCATGCCGGGCTCGCGTGCCCCGGCGCCGCGCCTCGCCGCTCCCTGATCCGGCCTGATCCAAACGAAAGACTCCAGACGGCAGTCCGGGCCCGTGATGCCGTCGCTCGGCCGGCCGGCCTGAACCTCAGGCCGGTCCGGCCAGCGACGGCAGCACAGCCGCAGGGATCCGCTCCAGCACACCGCCCGCGAAGACGTCGTACAGCGGAAGCGTCTCCAGGTGCACGTACCCGATGTGGCAGTCGCAGACCGCCAGCGGACAGGCGCGCGGACCGAGCGTCCGCCGGTAGCTCCCGTCGTAGAGATTGCCCAGCTCCGCCGGTACGAAATGGCAGCGGCGCACGGTGCCGTCACCATCCACCGAGATGACCGACTCACCCGTCCGGCAGGGCAGCCCGGCCGACCGGTGCGGATGCCGGCTGTACGGGAAGAGCGGGTCGATGGCCGTCCAGCGGTCCGCCTCCTCATCCGTGTACGTGTGCCCCTCCGCCGCGTTCACCCAGAGATAGACCTCGTCCGGCAGCGCGGCGCGCAGCCTTCGCGCCTCGTCGAGATGGTCGTCGAGCCCGACCACACCGACGCTGTGCCGGATGCCGAGCACGGTCAACTCCCGGCACTTGGCGAGGAACCGCTCGTACGGCGTCTGCCCCGGGTGGTACGTGCACCACAGCGCGATCTTCTCGCGGCCTGCCCCACCGGCCTCGGCCAGCCACCCCGTACGGCTGCTGATGTTGGTCTGGATCGCGACCCGGCGGATGTGCGGCAGGTGCGCCAGCTCGACCAGGGCACGGCGGTACCAGGAGCGGACCAGACCCTCGCCCCACGGCGTGAACAGGACCGAGATCCGGTCGCCGGTCTGCGCCGCGGCCCACGCCGTGAACCGCTCCAGCGCGGCCCGATCGGCGCGCAGCTGCTCCCGGCTGTCGCGCCGCTTGGCGAACGGGCAGTACGGACAGTCGTAGTCGCACGAGGAGAGCGGCCCGCGGTAGAGGATCGTCAGGTCCATCGGCGCGCTCACTTCAGTTCGTACGCGGCCATCGCGGCGCGTACCTCGCAGGAGAAGAGTTCCGGGCCCAGCGCGTCGGAGTGGGCCAGGCCCTCGGCGGAGAGCCGCAGCCGTCCGGACGCCCCGGCCGACGCGTCGAGCCAGCCGCGCGCCTCGAACCGGGCCAGCTCAAGCGGGAAGTCGTCGGCCGGCGAGGTGCCGAACCGCTCCCGGTAGTCGGCCAGTGGCAGCCCCTCGGCCTGGAGCACCGACTGAAGCAGGTGGCGTCGGCGTGCCTCGTCGCCGTCGACGTAACGTCCGACCTCCGCGTGCGAGAAGTCCTCGGTGGCGGTGTAGCCGTCGATGATCGCCCGCACCTCCCGCATCTCCACCGCGTAGTCGAAGGAGTAGTGCAGCTTCGTGGTGTACGAACGGGCGCCGCACCCCAGGCCGATCATGCCGTCGGTCTGGCAGGCGTAGTCGTCGGGCCCGTCCGTCCGCGGGGCGTCGGCGCGGCGGAACATCCGCATCGACACCTGCTCGTAGCCATGGGTCAGCAGGTGGTCCCGGCCCGCGCGGTACAGCCGCAGCCGCTGCTCGTCCCAGGCCGCGTCCGACGCATCTGCCGCGGCCCCGCTGTCGGCACCGAGCCGGCCCAGTCCGGTCAGGGGGCGCACATACAGCGGATAGAGGTACAGCTCCTCCGGCCGCCAGCCGAGCGCCGCGTCCAGTGAGGTGCGCCAGCTCTCCTCGGTCTGCCCGTCGATGCCGTAGATCAGGTCGATGTTGAGGACCGGGATGCGGGCGTCACGTATCCGGTCCAGCGCCGCCTCCACATCGGCACGGCGCTGCGGGCGCACGGCGGCCCGCGCCTCGGCCTCTACGAAGCTCTGCACCCCGATGCTGATCCTGGTCGTCCCGCGGTCGGCGAGGACGGCCAGCCGGTCGGCCGTCGCGGTCGACGGCGACGTCTCGACCGAGAGCGGAACGGACCGCAGGTCGGCACCCATCCGTTTCTCCGCGATGTCGCAGAGCCGCTCCAGCTCCGCCGCGGTCAGGAACGTGGGCGTGCCCCCGCCGAACGCCGCCGCGGCGAACCGCACCGGAGCGTCGTCGCCCAGCGCGTCCCGGACCGCGGCTGCCTGCCGGTCCAGCGCGTCGAGGTACCGGGTCGTCAGCTCACCGGGGGCACCGATCCGGGTGAACAGATTGCAGAAGCCGCATCGGACCTCGCAGAACGGGATGTGCAGGTAGAGCGAGAGCGCGTCCTTGCGCTCGGCCGCCCACAACTCGCGCAGTTCCGGCCGGTCGGCGAGCGGCCGGTAGGCGGTCTTGTGCGGGTAGGCGTACACATAGCTCTGGTACGGCCGGACGGCCGGTGCTGCGGTCGTGGTGCGGCTCATGGCGCGGTGGCCCCCGGTTCCAGGAAGAAGTGCGCGTACGGGACGGTCCAGACGGACTCGTGACCGAGCCGGTGCCCGGTGTAGCCGTCGTCCCCGTACGCCGTGCCGTGGTCCGAGCAGACGATGGCGAAGCAGCGGCGGCGGCTGCTCGCGGCGGCGAAGAGCCTGCCGATGTGGGCGTCGACGTACTCCAGGGCGGCGGCGTGGGTGGCGCGGGAGTCGCCCGCCTCGCGGGTGGCCCCCGGCCGGTGGAACCAGTTGGGCTGGTGCAGGGCGGACACATTGACGAAGAGAAACAGCCGCTGCCCCGCGGGGAGTCCGGCAACGACCTGCTCGGCACGGGTCACCTGGGCCTCGAAGGAGGTGGGCGACGCCACACCGAACTCCGGCTCCCAGTGGCTCTCCTGGAACATGTCCGGCAGTACGGAACCGAGCGGCGGCTGCCGGTTGAAGAAGCCGACACCGCCGATGCACACCGTGCGGTAGCCCACCTCGGCGAGGCCGGAGAGCAGGTCCGGCGTGTCGTAGACGAAGGTCCCGGAGGCGGTGGACTCACTGCCCGCGAAACGCGCCGCGAACAGCCGGGGGTGCGGTCCGGGGCCGGCCGGTGTCGGCAGGAATCCCGCGAAGATCGCCTGGTGGGAGGCGTAGGTGAAGCTTCCCGGCGCATGCCGCTTCTCCCAGACACCGCCCGGCAGATGACGTGCCAGATGCGGAATGCGCCCTTCGGTGGCGAGCTCCACCGCCACGTCGTAGCGCAGTGTGTCGAGGGTGACGAGCAGCAGATCGTGACTGCCCACGATCCCGCTCATGTCCGGTTCATTCATGTCCGGGTTCAGGGCGTCCGCGGGGGTGGTGTCAGGCGGTGGCGCTTGCACGGTGGTTCCTTGCTCTGTTCTGTACGGCGGCGACCTGCGCCGCGTACGTGTCCAGTGCCTCGGCACCGCTGCCGGGAAGCCCGGTCAGGCGCGGCAGCAGATCGCCGAAGGCGTTGACCTCGCCGACGGCGAAGCGCCGCCAGCCGGTCGCGGGCAGCAGATCGACACCCACGCACAGGGTGTCCGGGAAGCACGCCGCCGTCCGTTCGCACACGGCCAGGGCCTCGCTCCAACTGCCGCCCGCCGCCTCGACGGCCGCGCGGACGGCGTCGAGATCTCCGCGCTCGCCGCCGAGATGAAGATTGGTCATGGGGGAGTGGCTGGTGCGTACCACGGCGTGGGTGGCCCGGCCGGCCACCACGACGACCCGAAGGTCCGTCGCCCGGCCGTGCCGGGTGGCCTTGGGCAGCCAGCGCTCGATGTGCAGCCCGTCGGGTGCGAGCGCGTCGACGACCGCCGCGATCTCCGGCTCCGTCGTGATGCGGCGCACCCGCAGGGAGTTGAAGAGCCGGCCGGACGCGTCGCGCTCCACCGAGGTGGTGGCCCTGACGCGGCCCGGCCCGGCCGTCTCCACGGCCAGGACCCCAGAGGCGGACGAGCCGTGCGCGAGCTTCACGAAGACCCTGGACATGCCGTGGTCCGCCATCCGCTCACGTACGTCCGCCCAGTCCCGCACCACGGGTGCCGCGGCCCCCGAGGTCGGTGACGCCGGGACCGGCACCCCGGCCCCGTCCAGTACCCCGTGGCAGAGCCGCTTGTCGAAGAGGACCGCGACATCACCGGGGTCGTCGAGCAGTTCGGCACCGGCAGCGGACGCCGCCCGCGCCACCGTCCGCACGGCCTCGGTGAACCGGGCGTACCAGAGGGCGGATCCCTCGACCCTGGTCGGATCGTCGACGCTCCGCAGCAGCCGCTCCACCTCGGCGTCCTCACCCGGCGAGTCCAGCCGTACGGTCTCGCCGGGCAGGAAGGCGGCTTCGCCGCGCAGGACCTCCAGCCAGGGCACGACGCGCGCCGCCGACAGCCCGGCGGCGCGCACGGCGTCCTGGAAGAATGTGATCCGGCGGTTGCCGGGCACACCCACGACGGCGAAGCGCGGCGCCGGGCCCGCCGTACTACTCGCTGACGGCGACATAGCGGTCGATGTCCTCTTCCGGATCCCAGTACTCGACATCGTCGATCTCGCCGTTCACCCGCTCGGATCCGAGCAGGTTCCTCAGGCGTTCCACCATCGCGTCGCTCATGTAGTGGTGGTGCAGATCCAGCGACTTCAGGTGGGTGAGCGGCTGGCCCGAGAGCAGCGCTTCGGCTCCTTCGTCACCCAGCGTCCCCATCGCGAGGGAGAGCGATTCCAGCTGGGCGACCACCGGGGCGGAGGCCACGGCGGCCGCGATCTCGTCCTGGATCTCACTGTTCTGCAGCCCCAGATGGCGCAGGGCGGGGAACGTCGCACCGGAGAGCAGCGGAGCGAGGTCCTCGACCGTGGCGCCCCCGCCGTACTCGGTGACGCCGAGCCAGAGTTCGAGCCGTTCCAGCGCGGGCAGTTCGCAGGCCCCGATCGCGCGCACGAGATCGGACGGGAGCCCGCCTGACTCGAACCGCAGCGACTTGAGCGACTTGTGGCGCACCGGCCGCAGCCCGATGGCCGGCCCGTCGCCGACCTCTTCGCCGGAGCCGCGCACCGTCAGCTCTTCCAACTCCCCGAACGCCTCGACCACCGGGGTGATGTCGCACATCTTCAGCCACGACAACTCGCATTCCTCGCTGACGACATCGGCGAGGAACAGCGCCCGCAGGGCGGGGAAACGGTCGGCGTGAGCGACCAGCAGATCGACGACCGGGGCGAAGGGCTCGTACTCCTCCTGCCACCAGGGGCCGATCACCAGGGCCTGCACCCGCGTCGTATCGACGGTGTCGAGGAAGTGCTGCCACAGCGGGCCGAACGTCAGATCGCCCTGCCAGGCGCTTTCAAGCCGCCACGCGACCGAACCGGCGTCCGGGAGCGGGGCATCGGTGGCCCGGCCGGGCCCGGGAAGGGTGTGGACGGGCAGGCCGTGGAACGACTCGGGGTGTTCGATGTCAGTCATGGCGCGTCACTCCGAGGCCGAGGTGTAGCGGCCCTCGATGCCGCGGTTGCCCCAGGGCTTCTCGCGCTCCGACACATCGACCCGCACACCGTGCGGCTCCAGCGTCTGTACGATCCGGCGCTCCATCGGCTCGGTCATGAAGTGGTGGTGCAGATCGAGCTGTTCGAGATGGGTCAGTGGCTGGCCGTCCAGCAGCGCTGCCGCGCCCTCGTCGCCCATGGTGCCGTTGGACAGATCGAGGACACGCAGCTGGGCGATGACGGGGGCGGAGGCCACGGCCGCCGCGATCTCGTTCTGCAGCTCGCTGTTGCGCAGACCGAGATGGGTGAGCCGGGGGAAGCAGGTGCCGGAGAGCAGCGGGGCCAGGTCGGCCACATCGGCGTCGCCCCCGTACGCGGAGACACCGAGCCAGAGGTCGAGCCGCTCCAGCGCGGGCAGCTCGCTGTCCAGAACGCCCCGGATCACCCCGACCGGCAGACCGCCGGTCTCGATGGTCAGCGAACGCAGCCGCTCGTGCTTCGTGGCGGAGAATTCCAGGCCGGTACCGCCGCGCACCCCCAGTTCCAGCAGGCCGGGGAAGGCCTTCAGCAGCGCCGTGACGTCCGTCTGCTCGATCCAGGAGATCTCGTTCTCCTCCGAGATCATGTCGCCGACGAAGACGGCCTCCAGCGAGGTCAGCCGATCGGCGGCGGCGGTGATCAGATCGATCGGGTAGGACGAGTCCTCCTCGTAGGACTCGCCCCACTGTCCGACGATCAGGGCCCGTACCCCGGCCGGGTCGACCGCCTTCAGGAACGCCTGGAAGGCTTCCTCCCAGGTGGTCTCGGATTCGTCTTCGTACGGATCGACCGAGATGCGCCAGGCTGCCGCATCGGCGGCCTGCACGGGCGCCTCACCCGTCGTGTACTGGAAGTCGACAGCGGGAAGGCCGAGCAACTCGTGCAGATGGTCCACACCGGACATGACCCTGAGCTCCTGGTACTGGGGGACGGGCTGATGTCCACAAGGTTTATCAAGCCGCACTGACAACGGCGCGACCGGGACCGGCGCGACGGTCCGCCGGCTCAGGCCGGTGCCGGTCGATTGTCAGACCCTCCCCGTAGCGTTTTCCTTCGTGGCCGGCACAGCGGGTGCGGCCATCGAGGGGAGACGTCTGTGTACCGGCAGGGCGATGTACTGATCGTGTCGTTGGACGAGTCGGCGGTGCCCGCGCATCTCGTGGACGCGCCGGGTGAGCCGAGGGACGGCAAGGGCCGTATGGTCCTCGCGCTGGGCGAGGTCACCGGCCATGCCCACGCGGTCCAGGGGCCGGGCCGGCTGATGCGCGAGGCGGGGGTGTTCGGGCCGATGCTGCTCCATCTCCCCGAGGGCGGACGGGTGGTGCACGAGGAGCATGAGGTGATCCCGCTGTCGAAGGGCTGGTACCGCGTGGTGCGCCAGCGGGAGTACACACCGGGCGCCTTCCGCGTCGTCGCGGACTGACGGCCTCCGGGCAAGGGCCCGGAGACCCCGCGTCGCACGACGCGCAGCGCGCCACGCACAACCCAGCACGTAAATGCGCAGCACACAACACGCAGAACGCCACACGCAGAACACCGATCGCAGAACACAGGGGACGGGGAAGACCGATGCAGTACGTGGACTCATGGCGGACCGTGGCAGCGGCGACCGGCGCGGCCGACCGGTCCGCGGCCGAGGACGGGCTGCGGCTCGCCTACCGCAGCGCCGGGCTCGCCGAGCCGGAGCGGATCGTCTGGGTCGATTCGCCCAGGGCCGCGGTGGAGGCCGTCGAGAAGCTCGTCGACGCCGGGCGCTCGGTGCGCGACGAGATACGGACCCGGCCCTGGGCGCAGGAGCGCCGCCGGATGTATGACGAACTGGGTCCGGCGGGCTGGTCCGCGCTGTGGTCCGCCACGGGCGCGCAGCTCTGGGAGACCACCGCGGCGCTCGCCGAGCGGATCAGGGCCGGTGTGGTCGCGGATCTCGCCCAGCGCCCCGAGGACGAGTCCGACGTCCGGCTGGTGCTGCTCGACGCGGTCCTCGGCCAGCACGACGCGGCCTGGCTCGCCGCTTTCGACGGCCGGGGCGACCGGCTCGACGGTCTGGCCGAGGTCGCCAGGCACGCGGGCTGGTGGTGGCCCTACGAGCGCGCCGTGGTGATCAGCGAGCGCCCGGAGGCGCTGCACCGGGACGAGGCGGGCCGGCTCGACCGCGGGGACGGTCCGGCGCTCGCTTTCCGTGACGGCTTCGCCCTCCACGCCTGGCGCGGCATGCCCGTGCCCGCCGAGTTCCTGGAGGAGCTGAATTCCCTCACCCCGAAGCGGATACGTGAGGAGGAGAACGCGGAACTGCGCCGCGTGATGCTCGAGTTCTACGGATACGACCGCTACCTCACCGAATCCGGCGCCGAGCCGGTGCACCGCGACGAGACGGGCGTGCTCTGGCGCATCGCGATGGACGGCGACGAGGACGTGGTGATGGTCGAGGTGGTCAATTCCACCCCGGAGCCGGACGGCACGCACCGCGTCTACTGGCTTCGGGTGCCGCCGAGTACGAGGACCGCGAAGGACGGTGTGGCGTGGACGTTCGGACTTCAGGGCGAGGCGTACGCACCGGTGCGCCAGACCTGACCACCGTCGGCCGTCCGGACCGCGCGGCCGGACCACGGCCCGGAGCGCCGACGGGGGCGGCGGGCGGGCTCAGGCTGTCAGTGCCTCGTGGTCGATGCCGAGTTCGCGGGCGAGTGCCTCGTCGGTCCAGGCCAGCATGGTGGCCCGGGAGAGCGGGCCCGCGTACGAAGTCGTCTGGACGGCCAGGCCGTCCAGCAGGGCGGTCAGCCGCCAGGCCGCGGACATCGGGTCGTCGCAGTGGAACTCACCGGCGGCGGCGCCCTCTTCGATGACCTCCGCCAGTTCGGCCTTCCACTGCTGGTCGAGGTCGCCGGCCACATTGCGCAGCGCCGGGTCGCGCAGCGAGGCGGCCCAGCCCTCGATCCACAGCCGCCACCCCTTGGCCTGCCCCGTCGGCGCGTACCAGCGGACGGCGGCGCGCAGCCGCCGTACCGCACTGGTGCGGCGGCCCAGCACCTTGCGCAGCTGGGCGAGGTCGGCCTCGGCGGCATGCGCGAAAGCCGCCGCGACCAGTTTCTCCTTGGTCGAGAAGTGATAGAGCACGAGCGCGTTGCTCACTCCGAGCACAGCGGCCACATCGGCGATCCGGACTGCCGAGACACCCCGGACCTCGATCTGTTCGATGGCAGCGCGCAGTAGCTCCTCACGTCGCTCCGCCACGCTCAACCGCACTCTCGCCACGGCGTCACCCTAGCGAATATGCCAGGCGCGGGAAGAGCGGGGGCGGAGCCGTCCACGACCCCGCCCGCCTTCCTCGACCGGCGCCGCCCCGGGCGCCGGCCCGCGCCGTCAGCACCAGATGTCGGCGCAGCCGGAGTTGTACGCGTCGATCAGCGTCTCCGTCAGCGAGGCACCCGAGGCGTCGGTGACGGTGGACCTCAGATCGACCTCGGCGGTCCCGAGCGCCGGCACGGTGACCTTCCAGCGGTCGTCGGCACCACGGGCAGCCGTGGCCGGCTCCCAGTCGGTGCCGTCCGTGGCGTACCAGACCTTCAACGAGGCAATGCGCAGCGCCTTCGGGACCCCCTGCGCGGTGAGACGGACCGTGTGGTCGAGCGGCTTTCCGGGGTCGGCCGCGTTCTCGCCGGAGAGCGGGAGCTGGTAATCGAGGCCCAGCAGCCGGGCCGGGGCGGCTGACTTCCCGTGCCCGGAGCGCAGCCGCCATTCGCTGGTGACCCTGGTCCCGAGCATCCACGTCACCGGGTCCGGCGACGTTCGGGTGGCATCGACTGTCAGCCGGTACCAGCCCTTCTCGCGCGGCAGGTCGAACGTGGCGCGTCCCGGTGCGGCACAGCGGGGCAGCACCTTTCCGCTGTCGTCCGCGAGGACCGTGCTCCCGAGGCGGCGAGTTCGGTCACGTCGAACAGCCGCTGGTCCACCCGGCCGCGGGAGACTGGCCGACGGCGTCGATCGGAACGGCGTACTCGTGGCCGCCCGCACGGAAGCGGGTGAAGCCCATGCCCTCACGCCCCCCGCCGGGCACGATCGAGCTGATCTGTACGCCGTTGCCGTGGCCGGAGCACGTCACCACGTCGCCGGTCAGCAGGGTGACGGTGCTGCCCCGGCCGGCCATGGCCGGGGATGTGGAGGGGTCGGCGAAGGCGGGGGTGCTGTCGGCGGTGGCGGGCAGTGCTCCACCGGCAAGGGCGGCGGCTAGCGCGGTGGCGCGGACCGCCATCCATCTGGTCCGTCTCATTCTCGCCTCGTGAACTCGGGGGTTCTCAGAGGGCGTTTAATCTAGGCAAATTGCCCTTTCTGCCCTAGTAGGTTCCTCGCCAGGTGGGGGTGGTCTCGTCCGTTATGCGCTTGGCGAGGTTGTCGATCGAGGCG